>NZ_JBVASJ010000023.1:0-88889 GCF_057813935.1 Pseudomonas sp. F220 | reverse complement strand
ACTCAGTTCAATTTGTTCGTCTTCACTGAGCACGATGTCCTGAGAGTTCATGTGATCACTCCAAGTACTGACTGACCACAGAAGCATAGCTCAGGCTAGAAACTTATTTAAGAGACAGGACACTAGCTCCCGGTAGGTGCTTGCCTCGGGCTCAAGGCTGGCCAGGGTGGTATCGGCCATTGGGCGGCGCTTAATCTCCGAACGTTTCATTTTGTATGCCCCAGTTTCAAATATTATGCGAGCATACAAGGAGGCATACACGGAGTGCAATGCTGTACGGGTGCATTCAGATACACCCAGACACAAGAAAGCCCGCACGGGGCGGGCTTCTTGGGGTGTTTCCGGTCATGTAGGAACATGTGGAAACATATGGTTGGTGCACCAGGCGGGATTCGAACCCACGACCACTGCCTTCGGAGGGCAGTACTCTATCCAGCTGAGCTACTGGTGCAATGCGGGCGCCATGATACTCATATGCATTGCGGGCGTCCATGCTGCTGAATCGTCTGATTTTTTGGGCCGCTAAACGGCCGTTTGCTACGTTGATCAGAAAAATTTAGCAAAAGCGGCGTTTTCGTTCTTTTTTTCGAACAGCCTATTGTCCTTTACCCCCTTTGATCCTAGGATTCGTTTGAGATTTCAAACGCTCTTGTCTGGGTGCTGAACCGCGCGAGTTTCATTATGTGCGCTATTTATGTGCTTCGGCCGGTGAATGAACTTCCTGACGGCAGCCCTTGAGGCGCCTTTCTACAATCAATAATTCGCTCCGCCCCGCGCGGTGCTGTTAAGGAAAGCCCACATGCAGCTCAAAGACACCCAGTTGTTCCGCCAACAAGCCTATATCGATGGTGCTTGGGTCGATGCGGACAATGGTCAGACGATCAAGGTTAACAACCCGGCAACGGGCGAAATTCTGGGCACCGTGCCAAAAATGGGCGCTGCCGAAACTCGCCGTGCCATCGAAGCCGCTGACAAAGCGCTGCCGGCCTGGCGTGCACTGACCGCCAAGGACCGCGCGAACAAGCTGCGTCGCTGGTTCGAACTGATTATCGAAAACCAGGACGACCTGGCTCGCTTGATGACCCTGGAACAGGGCAAGCCATTGACCGAAGCCAAGGGCGAAATCGTTTACGCCGCTTCCTTTATCGAGTGGTTCGCCGAAGAAGCCAAGCGCGTTTACGGTGATGTGATTCCTGGTCACCAGCCGGACAAGCGCCTGATCGTGATCAAGCAGCCAATCGGCGTGACCGCTGCAATCACCCCGTGGAACTTCCCGGCTGCAATGATCACTCGTAAGGCCGGCCCGGCTCTGGCCGCGGGTTGCACCATGGTGCTCAAGCCTGCTTCGCAGACGCCTTTCTCGGCATTCGCCCTGGCTGAACTGGCCCATCGTGCCGGCATTCCGAAAGGCGTGTTCAGCGTGGTGTCTGGCAGCGCCGGCGACATCGGCAGCGAGCTGACCAGCAATCCGATCGTGCGCAAACTGTCCTTCACCGGCTCGACCGAAATCGGTCGCCAGCTGATGGCCGAATGCGCCAAGGACATCAAGAAAGTGTCCCTGGAACTGGGCGGCAACGCACCGTTCATCGTGTTCGACGACGCGGATCTGGATAAGGCCGTCGAAGGCGCGATCATCTCCAAGTACCGCAACAACGGTCAGACCTGCGTCTGCGCTAACCGCCTGTACATTCAGGATTCGGTTTACGACGCGTTCGCCGAGAAGCTGAAAGTGGCGGTGGCCAAGCTGAAAATCGGTAACGGTCTGGAAGACGGCACCACCACTGGCCCGCTGATTGACGAAAAAGCCGTGGCCAAGGTTCAGGAGCACATTGCTGACGCCCTCAGCAAAGGCGCGACCCTGCTGGCCGGTGGCAAAAGCATGGAAGGCAACTTCTTCGAGCCGACCATTCTGATCAACGTGCCGAAGAATGCCGCTGTGGCGAAGGAAGAAACCTTCGGCCCATTGGCACCACTGTTCCGCTTCAAAGACGAAGCCGAAGTGATCGCGATGTCCAACGACACCGAATTCGGTCTGGCCTCGTACTTCTACGCTCGTGACCTGGGCCGTGTGTTCCGTGTGGCTGAAGCCCTGGAATACGGTATGGTCGGCGTCAACACCGGGTTGATCTCCAACGAAGTCGCGCCGTTTGGCGGCATCAAGGCCTCGGGCCTGGGCCGTGAAGGCTCCAAGTACGGCATCGAAGATTACCTGGAAATCAAATACCTCTGCCTGGGCATCTAACCCCGGCAATGTATTGAGCGGAGAGGGGCACGAGAGCGCTGTCCCCTTTCTGCGCTTCAAATGATTTTTCTTTGTGGCCGGGAAAGCTGTGGCAGTCGATCATCGCATGCTGCCGTAGTTGCCTCCCCGCCGCGTACTCCTTGAACTACGCCGACCGATGAGCGGCAAATGAGGACATTATGAGCAAGACTAACGCATCCCTGATGAAACGCCGCGAAGCCGCTGTACCGCGCGGCGTTGGCCAGATTCACCCGATCTTCGCCGAGTCGGCGAAGAACGCCACCGTTACCGACGTTGAAGGTCGTGAGTTCATCGACTTCGCCGGCGGCATCGCGGTACTCAACACCGGTCACTTGCACCCGAAAATCATCGCGGCCGTGACTGCGCAACTGAACAAGCTGACCCACACCTGCTTCCAGGTTCTGGCCTACGAGCCGTACGTGGAGCTGTGCGAAAAAATAAACGCCAAGGTTCCGGGTGACTTCGCCAAGAAAACCCTGCTGGTTACCACGGGTTCCGAAGCCGTCGAAAACGCAGTGAAAATCGCTCGCGCTGCCACTGGCCGTGCTGGCGTGATCGCCTTCACCGGCGCTTACCACGGTCGCACCATGATGACCTTGGGCCTGACCGGTAAAGTCGTGCCTTACTCTGCCGGCATGGGCCTGATGCCAGGCGGCATCTTCCGCGCGCTGTTCCCGAACGAACTGCATGGCGTGAGCATCGATGATTCGATCGCCAGCATCGAACGCATCTTCAAGAACGACGCTGAACCTCGTGACATCGCCGCGATCATCATCGAGCCAGTCCAGGGCGAAGGCGGTTTCTACGTCGCGCCGAAGGCGTTCATGGCCCGTCTGCGCGCCTTGTGCGACCAGCACGGCATCCTGTTGATCGCTGACGAAGTGCAAACCGGCGCTGGCCGTACCGGCACCTTCTTCGCTATGGAACAGATGGGCGTTGCTGCCGACCTGACCACCTTCGCCAAATCCATCGCTGGCGGCTTCCCGTTGGCCGGTGTTTGCGGCAAAGCCGAATACATGGATGCCATCGCTCCAGGCGGCCTGGGTGGCACTTACGCCGGTAGCCCGATCGCTTGCGCCGCTGCTTTGGCAGTGATGGAAGTGTTCGAAGAAGAGCACCTGCTGGACCGCTGCAAAGCCGTCGGCGAGCGTCTGGTGACTGGCCTGAAAGCCATTCAAGCCAAATACCCGGTGATCGGCGAAGTGCGTGCACTGGGCGCGATGATCGCGGTCGAGTTGTTCGTCGACGGCGACAGCCACAAGCCGAATGCTCCTGCAGTGGCAGCGGTTGTGGCCAAGGCTCGCGACAAGGGTCTGATCCTGCTGTCGTGCGGTACTTACGGCAACGTGTTGC
Source organism: Pseudomonas sp. F220 (assembly GCF_057813935.1). NCBI lineage: Bacteria > Pseudomonadati > Pseudomonadota > Gammaproteobacteria > Pseudomonadales > Pseudomonadaceae > Pseudomonas > Pseudomonas sp. F220. Next base: position 85,273 of record NZ_JBVASJ010000023.1, on the reverse strand, counting down.
GCGTACTGGTGCCGCTGACTTCGCCGGACGAGCAATTGGACAAAGGTCTGGCAATCATCGAAGAGTGCTTCTCTGAGCTCTGATCGTTGGCTGTGACCTGATCGACAAAAAACCCGCTTCGGCGGGTTTTTTTATGGGTTTGTCGGTGCATCTCGGGTTTTGCGCTGTATCGAAGTGTCGGCATTGGCTAAGGTGCAAGCATTGCCTTTGGAGCGTGCTGATGACTGCGGTTGATTTACCTGCTGTACCACGAGTGCTGATTGCCGAGGCGGACCCTTGGTCTCGTGACCTGCTCAAGCAGGTGTTGTTGAGTGTGCGCTGCGACGCGCGGCTGGATGTGTGTGCTGACGGGCAAGAGGCGCTGGAGCTGTTGAGCGAGAACCCTTATGACCTGGTGATCGCCGATTGGGAGTTGCCGGGTGTTGATGGCCTGGGTTTGCTGCATAGCGTGCGCCAGCATCGGCGTAACCCGGTGCTGCCGTTTATCCTGATGAGCAGCCGCAATGACAGCGCCAGCGTGCACGAAGTCTTGCCGCTGGCGCCTACGGCTTATCTGACCAAACCCTTGAACATTGAAAGCCTGACCCAGCGGCTGCAGGATCTGCTGCTGACTCCAGGTCAGTCGGTCTCGTGTGAGGCTCCGGCATTGGCACCGGGCATGACTTTATCGATTTTTCTTGAGCGCCGGCGTGAAGTGGCTGACGGCGCGCCGTTGCTGGCCGACGTGCAGTTGGCGGTCAAACGCAGCCTCAACCCTAACGGGCTGGATCTGAAACTGCTGGAAGGGGAAGTCCGCACTGATCCGCAGATCACTGCTGTGCTGATCGCCGCCGCCAATAGTGCTGCGCAGCACCATGGCGACCCTGTGCAGACCCTGTCCCAGGCGTTGCACAGGCTGGGTGCCGGGCAAAGCATGAACCTGATTCTCGGCCTGACGCTCAAACGCAGCGCCCACGTCAGTGATCCGGCGCTGGCCGATTACGCTGAACGTTACTGGGGGCTGTCGCTGCACACTGCGGAATACGGCCGCACGCTAGCGCGCTTGCTGGACCTGGATCAGGAGCGCTGCTATTGCGCCGGCATGCTGCATCGTCTGGGGGATCTGGCGCTACTGAGGTGCTTGCAAGAATGGAAGCAGGCTGGCGGCGAGCTGGATGATCAAGAGGAGATCGGTGATGCGCTTGAGGCATTCGGAGCCGCCTACGGTTCGGCGTTGCGCACGCGCTGGCGTTTGCCGCTGGAGCTGCGCGAGCTGATCGCTGCGGTCTACCAGCTCGGTGGTGGGGTGTATTCCCGCGAAGCGCTAGTGATGAACATCTCGGCACAACTGGCCCGTCTGACGCCTTCAGAGGGCGTTGAGGAGATCGCCAGAAGCAAAACCGCGCGCCTGCTCAAAATCGGCTTGCCGGAGTTAATGCGGTTGCGTAAAGGCTAAGTTGTTCGAAGACGATTCCATCTTCAGGATGACGCAATCCCTGTAGGAGCGAGGCTTGCCCGCGATAGCATCACCGCGATGATCCATTCAAATCGAGGCGCTCCCATCGCGGGCAAGCCTCGCTCCTGCATTAGGTTTGGCTTTCACCCCGAAACAACCCGGTTCTTGCCCTGGCGCTTGGCCTCATACATTGCCGCGTCGGCGCGGGCGAACAGGTTGTCGATGGTTTGGTCTTTGGGGGTGAGGCTGGTCAAACCCTGGCTCACGGTGATGCCGAAGGTCTGGCCTTCGTGGTTGAAGCTCAGGCGCTGAATTTCCCGTTGCAGACGTTCGGCCACTTGCTTTGCCATGTCGGGCGCGCAGCCGGGGAAGACGGCCGCAAATTCCTCGCCACCAATACGTCCGAACAGGTCGCCGCGGCGCAAGGCTGTGCGGCCACTTTCGGCGATGCGTTGCAGCACCAGGTCGCCCTCTGGGTGGCCGTAGGTGTCATTGATAACCTTGAAATCATCGATATCCAACAGCAGAAAGGCCAGAGGTGAACCCTGCAACCGTGCTTTTTCGAATTCGAGATTGGCGCATTCGAAAAAGTGTCGGCGGTTGCTGCTTTGGGTCAGAACGTCGGTGGTGGCCAGGTGTTGCAGCTCGGTCTCCAGCTGCTTTTTTTCAGTGATGTCTTCTGCGATGCCGACCACGATCACTGGCTGCCCGGGCTCGGCCTGGCGGTTGATAAAACATTTATCGCTGAGCCAGCGTAACTGACCGTCGGCGGCGATGATGCGGTACTCGCGATCTTCGACGGCGCCTTTGTGTAAAACCTCGGCCAGGCTACGTTCGGCGTACTCGAGGTCGTCCGGGTAAATGCTGTCGCGCCATTCGTTGTAATCGGCCAACAGCAAGCCGGCAGAGCGGCCGAAGATGCGTTCGTACGCCGGGCTGACATACAGCATTTGTTGAGCTTCCCAGTCAAAAGCCCAAAGCACTGCATTGACGCTCACCAGCAACGAACTGAACAGTTTTTCACGCTCGCTCAGCCGCGCGACTTCGCCCTGAGCGTGCATCAATGCAAGCAGCGTTTGTGCAGCATCGGGCCATGGTTGAGAGGATGGAGTTTGTAGATTCTTATGGGCCATCGGCACAGATCTCAAAGGGCGTGCCGCTCAAGGTTCGAAAGCGACCACAACATAGCCCGCCTGGATGGCGAATTGATTCTTGAGATAGGGGATCTGCAGCGAAGTTCCGGAGGGTGCGCCCACGAACGGGGCGCACCGATCAACGGTGTCAGGCGGAGGCGGGGCGCAACGAGTAGGTTTTCAACTGGTGGGCGAAGTCGCGCAGCGATTGAATCCCGCTGGCCTCGGCTTCGTGAACCCAATCCTTGATCGCCGCCAACATGTCATGACCGTTGGTACTGGTTTTGACCCAGATCTGCTGCAGGGCGAGGCGTTTCTCGTAAATGACCTTCAATGCCTGGCTGTGCTCAAGCATGGTCTGGATACGCAGATGGTGCTTGTCATCCAGCAGGCTGGTTTCCCGCGAGAGCAGACGTTTGGCCCGATGGAACTGGTGACGGACCGAGTGATCGACCCTTTCCAGTTCCTGTTTGACCAGCGGTGCGATGACCAATTTGCGGTACTGGGCCATGATCTGGAAACGATTGTTGAGGATCGCCATGGCAGTGTCCATGTCCAGATGGCCTTTGCCTTCGACCCGGTGGGCGATTGGCGCGACCCGCTGAACCTTGGCCAGACGCAGGAAACTGAAGACCTGGATCCAGGCCCAACCGAGGTCGAACTCCCACTTCTTCACCGACAGTTTGGCGGAGTTAGGGTAGGTGTGATGGTTGTTATGCAGTTCTTCCCCGCCGATCAGGATGCCCCAAGGCACCAGATTGGTCGCCGCGTCGCGGCATTCGAAGTTGCGATAACCGACGGCGTGGCCCAGGCCATTGACCACACCGGCGGCCCAGACCGGGATCCACATCATCTGGATCGCCCAGATGGTGATGCCGATGGTGCCGAACAGCAGCAGGTCGATGACGCCCATGATCGCCACACCCAGCAGCGGGTAGCGGGTGTAGAGGTTGCGTTCGATCCAGTCGTCCGGGCAGTTTTTGCCGTAGATGCGCAGGGTCTCGGGGTTTTCGGCTTCAGCGCGGTACAGCTCGGCGCCTTTGCGCAAAACGGTGGAGAGACCTTTGATTACCGGGCTGTGCGGGTCATCGACGGTTTCGCATTTGGCGTGGTGTTTGCGGTGGATAGCGGTCCACTCGCGGGTGTTCTGCGCCGTGCTCAGCCACAGCCAGAAGCGGAAGAAATGTTTCAGGCCAGCATTGAGCTCCAGAGAGCGATGGGCTGAATAGCGGTGTAGATAGACCGTGACGCCGATAATGGTCACGTGGGTCATCAACAGGGTGACTGCCACCAGTTGCCAAGGCGACAAGTCGAGAAAACCGTTGTACCACATAGGCTGTATGGCCCTCGATAAAAATGAAAACAGCGGACGCATTATCACTCAGCCCGCAGATAAAACCAGTCGCCCTTTCAGATAAGAGTGGCTGGATGTTTCTTTCCTCTATAATTCCAGGCTTTTCGAAGGGATATTGGCTGCCATATGTCGGTTTCTTATCGCGCGGCTCTGCGTGCAGCTCTGCTCTACCTGCTGTTGTCAGCACTCTGGCTGCTACTCACTGGTCATTTATTGAACAGTTTCTTCGATGATTCGACTGATCTGGTCCGCTGGCATCTGATCAACGGCTATGTTTGGGCAGTATTCAGTGCCGGACTGATCTTCATTGCCCGTGCGCGATTGCTGGGTTTTCTGGGTATCGGCGCAACCTTGCGCGACCGCAGTGAGGACCGCCAGCGTTTGCGTCAGGCAGCGGCGGTGTTCGATTGCACGCGCGAAGGGGTGTTGGTCAGCGACTGTAAGGGGCTGATCGTCCACGTGAACCGTGCGTTCATGGAAATTACCGGCTACCAACGTGAAGAAGTACTTGGTCACCAGCCGAGCATGTTCAAGTCTGGCCATCATCCGTCGGCCTTCTATGAGGCGATGTTTCAGTCCCTGAAAAGCGTCGGCGAATGGAGCGGCGAGATTTGGAATCGGCGAAAAAGCGGCGAAATTTACCCGCAATGGCAGACCATTCGGGTCATACACGATGATCACGGTGGGCTCAGCCATTACGTGGCGGTGTTCTCGGACATCAGCGCGATCAAGGACTCCGAGCATGAACTGGCCCACCTGGCGCACCACGATCCGCTGACTGACTTACCCAATCGTTTGCTGTTTACCGATCGGGCTGAACAGGCGCTGGCCTCGGCGCAGATCCACAAGCGCGGCTGTGCTTTGTTGTTGATCGATCTGGATCACTTCAAGCTCATCAACGATAGCCTCGGTCACAGCGTCGGCGATCAATTGCTCAAGGCCGTGGCCGAGCGTCTGCAAGGCATGTTCGGCCCCGGGATTACCCTGGCGCGGCTGGGCGGCGATGAGTTTGCCGTACTGGCCGAGAGTTGCCCGCAATTGATGCAGGCGGCAGCGCTGGCCCAGCGGATTATCGAGGGCCTGAAAGAACCGTTCCGGTTCGACGGGCACCAACTCTTTATTAACGCCAGCATCGGCATCAGTCTGTTCCCCAGCGATGCGTTGAGCGCCGGGCAATTGCTGCGCAATGCGGATTCGGCGCTGTTCAAGGCCAAAAGCTCGGGGCGTGAAGGCTATGCGCTGTACACCGAAGAACTGACGGCCCATGCCCAGCACCGGGTCGAAATGGCCAGCGAATTGCGCCGCGCCCTCGAGCAGCATGAACTGCGGGTGTACTACCAACCGGTGCATGACTTGCAGTCCAGCCGTTTGATCGGCGTTGAGGCCTTGGTGCGCTGGGAGCATCCGGAGCGTGGGCTGGTGGCGCCGGGTGAGTTCATTCCGATTGCCGAACGCACCGGGCTGATTGCCGAGATCGACGCCTGGGTTATGCAGCAAGCCTGTCAGCAGATGTGCCAATGGTTGAAGGCAGGAGTGGTGTTGTCGTTTGTCGCGGTGAATGTCTCAAGCCGTTTGTTCGCTCGCCGCGAGCTGTATCAGCAGGTTGCGCAGGTGCTGCACGACACGGGCCTGGATCCGGCCTTTCTGGAGCTGGAAGTCACCGAAAGTGCGGTGATGGACGATCCGGAAGTGGCGTTGGAACAAATGCACCGGCTGCGCGAATTGGGCTTGCGCCTGGCGATCGATGATTTCGGCACCGGCTATTCATCGCTGCTGCGGCTTAAACGGTTACCGGTGCAGAAACTCAAGATCGATCAGGGCTTTGTCGCCGGATTGCCTTGGGACGACGACGATGCAGCCATCGTTCGGGTGATCATCGCCCTGGCGCAAAGCATGGGCATGCAAGTGCACGCCGAAGGCATTGAACAGATCGAGCAGGCGGGGTTTCTGCTTGAGCATGGCTGTGATCTCGGCCAGGGCTACTGGTTTGGACGGCCGGTTCCGGCGCAACAACTGGACTGGGCGAGAGCGCCGGTGATTCGGCAAGTCCTTTTGTAGGAGCAAGCCGGTCGACGCTCGATTGCTCCGGGCGGCGATCCGACGATGGCGATCTCAAGGACGCCATCGCCGGCAAGCCGTGCTCCTACAAGTGTTCTCTGCGCAACCCCTCGTCAATTCAAATAATCAATTCTGGTTATATAAACATTCTTAAATAGTATTTTTAAGAATATCTGCGCCTATCTACTATTGCTCTCAAGCCGCAAGCAGTGCCGCCACTGCCAGGCACATTTCATTGAAGGAGCAGCACCATGAGCGCATCTCTACGTAGCGTTGACGGCCAGGACGAAGCAACCATTTTGCGCGAGATCCAGAGCGCATTGCGCGACCTGCGCTTTGGGGCAGTGGAGATCACTGTGCACAACGCTCAAGTGGTACAGATCGAACGCAAAGAAAAATTCCGTTTGCAGAACCCTGGTAACAAACCGGGCTGAAGCGATTACAAGTCAACGATCAAAAGATCGCAGGCTGCGATCTTTTCCGACGCAACCCGATTCCAGAATCCATAAGAAAAGCCAACACCCCAAGAATTTCAGGAGCGTTCACTATGTCGCCGATTCGCCGTTACGCGCTGGCTGCTCTGGCCAGCGCCATTTTTGCCGGTTCCGCGGTTGCCAAGGATTATGAGCTGCTCAACGTGTCGTACGACCCGACCCGTGAGCTGTATCAAGATTACAACGCTGAGTTCGTCAACTTCTGGAAGAAAGACCACGCTGGCGACAATGTGAAAATCCAGCAATCCCACGGCGGCTCGGGCAAACAAGGCCGGGCGGTGATTGATGGCTTGCGTGCCGACGTAGTGACCCTGGCCCTGGCCGGTGACATCGACGAAATCGCCAAGCTCGGCAAGACCCTGCCGGTTGACTGGCAAAAGCGTCTGCCAGAGGCCAGTACCCCTTACACCTCGACCATCGTGTTCCTGGTGCGCAAGGGCAACCCTAAAGGCATCAAGGACTGGGGCGATCTGACCAAAAACGGCGTTGAAGTGATCACGCCAAACCCGAAAACCTCCGGTGGCGCACGCTGGAACTTCCTTGCTGCCTGGGCCTATGGCCTGAAAGCCGGCGGTAGCGAAGCCAAGGCTCAGGAATACGTCAAAGAGCTGTTCAAGCACGTTCCGGTGCTGGACACCGGCGCTCGCGGTTCGACCATCACCTTCGTCAACAACGGTCAGGGTGACGTGTTACTGGCCTGGGAAAACGAAGCATTCCTGGCGCTGAAAGAAGACGGCGGCGCTGACAAGTTCGATATCGTGGTGCCTTCGCTGTCGATCCTCGCCGAGCCACCCGTGGCCGTCGTCGACAAGAACGCCGAGAAAAAGGGCAACGCCGAGATCGCCGAAGCGTACCTGAAACACCTGTACAGCCCGGCTGGTCAGGAGATCGCGGCGAAAAATTTCTACCGTCCGCGTGACAAGGATGTGGCCGCCAAGTACGCCAGGCAGTTCCCGAAACTGGACCTGGTGACTATCGACAAAGACTTCGGTGGCTGGAAAACTGCCCAACCGAAATTCTTCAATGACGGTGGTGTGTTCGACCAGATATACACGGCTCAGTAATCAGCGGAGCCTGTCGCTCAGTAGCCAGCAAAGAGCCCGGGATTCATCTCCGGGCATCGTGCGTTAACAGCGTTATCCAAGGACTTTTATGTCGCGTCGTATCTCCCCCGTCATACCCGGCTTCGGGCTGACGCTGGGTTACACCTTGGTGTACCTCAGCCTGATTGTGCTCATACCCCTGGCGGCGATGTTCGTGCATGCCGCTCAACTCACCTGGGATCAGTTCTGGGCGATCATCTCGGCACCACGCGTGCTGGCTGCGTTGAAACTGAGCTTTGGCACGGCGCTGTACGCTGCGATCATCAACGGCATCATCGGTACGTTACTGGCCTGGGTGCTGGTGCGCTACACCTTCCCCGGCCGCAAGATCATCGACGCGATGATCGACTTGCCGTTCGCGCTGCCCACTGCCGTGGCCGGTATCGCGCTGACCGCCCTGTATGCGCCGACCGGGCTGGTCGGACAGTTTGCTACCGATATGGGCTTCAAGATCGCCTACACCCCGTTGGGTATCACGCTGGCACTGACCTTCGTCACCCTGCCGTTTGTGGTGCGTACGGTGCAGCCGGTTCTGGCCGACATCCCTCGTGAAGTCGAAGAAGCCGCCGCCTGCCTGGGTGCCAAGCCGTTGCAGGTGTTCCGCTACATCCTCGTGCCGGCCTTGCTGCCTGCCTGGCTGACCGGTTTCGCCCTGGCGTTTGCCCGTGGTGTCGGCGAGTACGGATCGGTGATCTTCATCGCCGGCAACATGCCGATGAAAACCGAGATCCTGCCGCTGCTGATCATGGTCAAGCTCGACCAATACGACTACACCGGCGCCACCTCCATCGGCGTGCTGATGCTGGTGGTTTCCTTCGTCCTGCTGCTGCTGATCAACTTGTTGCAGCGGCGCATCGAAACCCCATAAGGAGGCCCGGAACATGTCCCAATCGTCTATTGCCGCCGCTTCCTCGGCCAACGCTGCCCGCCGTGGCAGTGCCACCTCGCGGCGCATCCTGATCGGCTTCGGCTGGCTGATCTTTGCCCTGTTCCTGTTGTTGCCGCTGTTTATCGTGGTGTCCCAAGGCTTGAAACTCGGACTCGGTGCATTCTTCACCGCGATCTTCGAGCCGGATGCGCTATCGGCCCTGAAACTGACGGTGATCGCCGTGCTGATTTCGGTGCCGCTCAACCTGGTGTTCGGCGTCAGCGCCGCGTGGTGCGTGAGCAAATATTCGTTCCGCGGCAAGAGCATGCTGGTCACGCTGATCGACTTGCCGTTCTCGGTGTCGCCGGTGATCGCAGGTCTGGTCTACGTCTTGATGTTCGGCGCCCAGGGCTTCTTCGGCCCCTGGCTGCAGGACCACGACATCCAGATCGTCTTCGCGCTACCCGGCATCGTATTGGCGACCATCTTCGTCACCGTGCCGTTTGTAGCCCGGGAGCTGATCCCGCTGATGCAGGAGCAGGGCACTCAGGAAGAGGAAGCCGCGCGGTTGCTGGGCGCCAACGGCTGGCAGATGTTCTGGCATATCACTGTGCCGAACATCAAATGGGGCCTGATCTACGGCGTGGTGCTCTGTACCGCACGGGCGATGGGTGAGTTCGGCGCGGTCTCGGTGGTTTCCGGGCACATCCGCGGGGTGACCAACACGCTGCCGCTGCACGTCGAGATTCTTTACAACGAATACAACCACGTCGCGGCGTTTGCTGTTGCGAGTCTGTTGCTGATCCTGGCGCTCTTCATCCTGCTGCTCAAGCAGTGGAGCGAGAACCGTATTAACCGTTTGCGCGCCAGCGTGGCGGAGGAATAAATCATGTCGATCGAAGTCCGTAATGTCAGCAAGAACTTCCACGCCTTCAAGGCCCTGAACAGCATCAATCTGGACATCCAGAGCGGTGAGCTGGTGGCGCTGCTCGGCCCGTCCGGCTGCGGAAAAACCACCTTGCTGCGGATCATCGCCGGCCTTGAAACCCCGGATGAGGGCAGCATCGTTTTTCACGGCGAAGACGTCTCCGGGCACGACGTGCGTGATCGCAACGTTGGTTTCGTGTTCCAGCACTACGCCTTGTTCCGCCACATGACGGTGTTCGACAACGTCGCGTTCGGCCTGCGCATGAAGCCGAAAAACCAGCGTCCGACGGAAAGCCAGATCGCGGTCAAAGTCCACGAACTGCTGAACATGGTTCAACTGGATTGGTTGTCCGATCGCTACCCGGAACAGCTCTCGGGTGGCCAGCGTCAACGTATTGCCCTGGCTCGCGCTCTGGCGGTGGAGCCGAAAGTCCTGCTGCTGGACGAACCCTTTGGTGCGCTGGATGCCAAGGTCCGTAAAGAACTGCGCCGCTGGCTGGCGCGGCTGCACGAAGACATCAACCTGACGTCGGTGTTCGTGACCCACGATCAGGAAGAAGCGATGGAAGTCGCCGACCGCATCGTGGTGATGAACAAGGGTGTGATCGAGCAGATCGGTTCGCCGGGTGAAGTCTATGAAAACCCGGCCAGCGATTTCGTTTATCACTTCCTGGGTGACTCCAACCGTTTGCACTTGGGCGAAGACAAGCATGTGCTGTTCCGCCCCCACGAAGTGTCGCTGTCGCGCCATGAACTGGAAGACCACCATGCCGCGCAAGTGCGGGATATTCGCCCGCTGGGCGCGACTACCCGGGTGACGCTGAAAGTCGAAGGTCAGAGCGAATTGATTGAAGCCGAAGTGGTGAAAGACCACGACAGCCTGGTCGGTCTGGCCAAGGGTGAGACGTTGTTCTTCAAGCCCAAGGTCTGGCAGAAAGTCGCCAACCTCTAAAAGCAAAAGCTTCGCGAGCAAGCTCGCTCCCACAGGGTTTTCGGTTGGCCACAGGATTTGTGGTCAGCACCGATCCACTGTGGGAGCGAGCTTGCTCCGGGCGGCGTTCCGACGATTGCGATCTACACAGCAGCGCGTTTCGGATTGACCCGCACACAACCCGCCCGCGCCTCAATCTGCTCTTTGAGGTCATGTCTCAAGCCAACCATAAACGCCAGTTCGGCCACGACAAACAGCGGGCCGATGATCAATCCCGACACATCATCGACAAACGCCGGTTTGCGGCCTTCGTAGTGGTGGCCGACAAACTGGATCGCCCAGCCGACTACAAACATGCCGATTCCGCTACCGAGCCAGACGAACGTGCTTTCCTGCGCGAGAATATGACCAAGCCAAACGGACAGGCCAAGCAGGGCTGTCATCAGCACCCCCAAGCGCAGTTCCAAGCGTAAATAGAACCACGTCGACGCCAATGCCAGCAGCACCGCTGGAGACACCCAGAACACGGCCACGGGCCATTGCGGGCGTGACAGCAGCACCGCAACAGCGACCACGATCAGCGGGATACCAACAAAGTGGCTGGCGATATTGCGCGGATCACGGTGGTAAGCGGCGTATTGACTGAGATGGTCAACGAGGCTTTTCATTGTTCTTTCCTCCTGTAGGGAGTTCGATCATGCCATGCACTCAGTCTTCGCTCTGTCGAATTCTCATGGATATGCAGGCCTGGCGTGCGCGCTTGTTGAGCGGTCAGTGGTTCAACCATTTACCTGCCTTGTTACAGGATAGTCTGCTGGCCGCCACCAAAGTGCGGCGCCTGTCGCCGGGGCAACGGTTGTTCAAGTGCTGTGATCTGCCGTGTGGTTTGTATGCAGTGCATGAAGGCTCGGCGCGCATTGGTGCGGTGAGTGAACAGGGCAAGGAGGCGTTGCTGAGCCAGGGCATCTTCAATCTGAGTTATGGCGAGATCGAGGTGGTCGACCTGGAGAAATTGCGTGTGGCGGCGCAGGTGTAATCGAGCCGGCTCATCCGAAATAACCGTTAGTGATGGGAAATGGCCGCCAAGGCGCCTAGCCTGTGTCTACGATTAATCGAGGTGTGCCATGCGTTTGCTGTTAGTGGAAGACGAGCCCGAGGCTGCAAAGCTTCTGGCTCAAGGCCTGAGCGAGGCGAGTTATGCGGTGGATGTGGCGGTTGACGGGATGCAGGGACGACGCCTTATCGAAGAGCAGCCTGAGTACGATCTGATCGTCCTCGACGTGATGTTGCCCGGGCTCAATGCCTGGCAATTGCTGCAGCAGATTCGTCAGCGCGGCGCGACGCCGGTGTTGTTCCTGACCACCAAAGACGGGATTGAAGACCGGCTAAGGGATCTTGAACTGCATGACGATGATTATTTGCTCAAGCCGTTTGCGGTGAATGAGTTGGTGGCGCGGGTGCGTAAGTTGCTGCGGCGCGCACGGGATAAGTAATCCCTGATTTCAGCGGTGCCTATGCCATTGCTTTCGCGGGCAAGCCTCGCTCCTACAAGGGTTTCGCTTTGCCTGTAGGCGCGAGGCTTGCCCGCGATTGGGCCCTACCTGACCCCCCCCTCACCGCAACCCATCCCGAAACTGCCCCGGCGTCATCCCGGTCCAGCGCTTGAACGCGCGGCTGAAGCTGCTGGTGTCGGCGAAACCCAGCAGATAGCTGATCTCGCTCAGCGAGCATTGCGGATCGCGCAGGTGCAGCAGCGCCAGGTTCTCCCGACACTCATTGAGCAAGGCATCAAAACGACAACCCTCATCTGCCAGATGCCGTTGCAGGCTGCGCAGGCTCAGGTGCAAGGCTTGGGCGATGCGTTCGGCAGAGGGTTCGCCTTCCGGTAACTGCTCCTCAATGGCGGCGCGAACCTTGCGTTCCCACGTCAGCGGTTGCAGTTGCGCCAGGGTGCGTTTGAGCACCGTTTCATTGTGTTCGGCCAGTTCCGGGTTGGCGTCGTCCAGATGACTGTCGAAATCGCTGACGGCGAACTCCAGTCGGTCCTCCTCGGCGGCAAAAAAGATCGGCGCGCGGAACACCGTATGCCAATGCTTCGGATCCGCCGGTTCCGGCCGACGCAGATACACTGCCAGCGGCGCGTAATCTCGACCCAGACGGTTACGGCAGGTACGGACATAGATCGCCGCGAAGGCGTCGATGGCCTCGAACGCCGGCGCCGGGCTGCCCTGAGGCACCTTCAAATGAAAGCAATAGCGGTCGCCATGCAGGTTCAATTCCAGTTCCAGCGCATCGCTGACGACCTGGTGATAACGCACGATCCGTTCGAATACCTCGCGCAAACTGCCGCTGGCCACCAGCGCATAACCCAGCGCGTGAAACGTGGTCGGGCTGACGAAGCGTGAGACCCGTAAACCAATCGCCGGATCGCCGCTGGCTTTGACCGCCACTTCCCACAGCCGCGTGGTGGCGGACAACGGATAACGGGCGTTCGGGTCGTCCATCAACTGTGGGTCAAGCCCGGCTTCGCGGCACAGTGCATCGCTGTCGAGGCCCAAGGCGTCGAGTTGTTTGCGCAGAGCGCGGGTCCAGCTGGCGAGGGAGGTGGGTTCAATCATGATGATTGGCGCTTCCGGTCAACAGGTTGGCGTTCACGGCTAGAGCCCTGCGCAGGTGAGCAGGGCAGGATGCGAACATCAATAACCAGAGGATGGAAGCATGCAGGGTACTTCTGCAAGTCCCGCGCGCCTGAATGCGCAACAACGATCAGCGCATATTCGTGAAGTGGTGCTGGCCCGAGGCGTTGAATTGCGCAAACGCTACCCGATTCTTAACCATCAGGACGCCCTCGGCGTGGGCATCCTGGCCTTTGCACTGGCCGGGATGATCGGCTCGGCGGCGCTCTACCTCACGGGTCATATGGCCTGGTGGGTCTGCCTGCTGCTCAATGCATTTTTCGCCTCACTGACCCACGAACTTGAGCACGACCTGATTCACTGCATGTATTTTCGCAAGCAGCGGGTGCCTCACAACCTGATGCTGGCGCTGGTCTGGCTAGCGCGGCCGAGCACCATCAATCCGTGGATTCGCCGCCATCTGCACCTCAATCATCACAAGGTTTCCGGCACTGAAACCGACATGGAAGAGCGCGCGATCACCAACGGCGAGCCTTGGGGTTTCGCACGTCTGTTGATGATCGGTGACAACATCATGTCGGCATTTATCCGCATGCTGCGAGCCAAAACCTGGGCGCATAAGATCAGCATCATCAAACGCACGCTGAGGGTCTACGCACCGCTGGCGTTACTGCATTGGGGCGCGTGGTATGTGTTTCTCGGGTTTCATGCAGCCAACGGCATCGCCAGTCTGCTCGGTGCCCCTATCGAATGGTCAGCGACCACTTTATCGGTGATGCAGGTGATCGATATCGCGGCGGTGGTGATCATCGGTCCGAACGTGTTGCGTACCTTCTGCCTGCACTTCGTCAGCTCGAACATGCATTACTACGGCGACGTGGAGCCTGGCAACGTGATCCAGCAGACGCAGATTCTCAACCCGTGGTGGATGTGGCCGTTGCAGGCATTTTGCTTCAACTTCGGCAGCACCCACGGCATCCATCATTTTGTGGTGAAAGAACCGTTCTACCTCCGCCAGATGACCGCGCCGGTAGCGCATAAAGTGATGGCGGAAATGGGCGTACGCTTTAATGATTTTGGGACGTTTGGGCGGGCGAATCGATTTATGCGCAAGGAGAAGGTGGTGGGGGAAGAGGTACGAACCGCCCAGGCTTGATGGGTTGTCCTTGGGGGCCTCTTCGCGGACAAGCGCAGCGTCGCCCGGCCCTCTCCCACATTAGATTTGCGTGCATATTCTTTTAAGGTCTTAATAAATAGCTTCTTATTCCTTAGCGAATATAACTCCGGTCCCTATAATCGGTCTCGAACAGACACGTAGCCGGAGGGCTCCCCATGCGCAACGAATCAATTCGCTACCTGATCGTGCCGGGCTGGCAAGGATCGCCAGAAGATCATTGGCAAAGCCATTGGCAAAGCCATTGGCAGAACAGTTTGCCCAACAGCGCGCGCGTGGAGCAGGACGACTGGCTGACTCCGCGTCGCGAAGATTGGGTCGCAGCACTGGCCGACGCGATCGCCGCTGACAGCACGCCGGTCATCCTGATCGCCCACAGCCTGGGTTGCATCACTGTTGCTCATTGGGCTGCCCAAGCGCCAATGAGTTTTTTGCGCCAGGTCCGCGGCGCCTTGTTGGTCGCGCCGGCTGATGTCGAACGCCCTGCCTGCGCACCGGCCTTGCGTAACTTCGCGCCGATCCCGACGCACCTGCTGCCGTTCCCCAGCCAGATTGTCAGCTCGGACAACGACAGCGCCGTCAGCGCCGCCCGTGCCCTTGAGTTGGCCCGCAACTGGGGCGCCGAAGCCGGGATTCTGGCGGGTGCCGGCCACATCAATGTGAAATCTGGCCACCAACGCTGGGAGCAGGGTTTCGCCTACCTCTACCGTCTGCAAAATCGCATGGAACAGCATTCCCTGCGTCGCGCTTGAATCGTTTATTTTTTTAACGCCCCCCGTCTCCCGGCGGATTTGGGCGGGAGTCTGCCATGAGTTTGCATGAAGCCTTCGGTCAGCCGCTGCTGACCTTTCCCGATGCGGAAAAAAGCCCGCTGAGTATTCGCGCCAAGGCGCTGGTATTCGTCGACCCACGTTCACGGCAACTGCGCCAAGAGCTCGAACAGCTGGCTCCACGCTCGATTTCTGTGCTGATCCGAGGTGAAACCGGTACGGGTAAAGAATTGCTCGCGCGGCACATTCACCGTGCCAGCGACCGCGGCGGTTTGTTCGTCTCGGTCAACTGCGGGGCGATCAGCCCGACGTATGCCGATGCCGAGCTGTTTGGTTATGCCGCGGGCAGCTATACCGGTTCAGCCAGCAGTCGGGCCGGCTGGTTCGGTTCGGCCAATGGCGGCACGTTATACCTGGACGAGATCGGCGACCTGCCGTTGCCGATCCAAATCAAGTTGCTCGCAGCGCTGGAGAACCATGAAGTCACCCGCGTTGGAGCTCAACAGCCTAGCCCGGTAGATGTGCGGTTAGTGGCGGCCACGAGCATCGACCTGGGTCAGGCGGTGAGTGCCGGGAAGTTTCACGAGCGGCTTTATCATTACCTCAGCGAAGGCCAACTTGAGTTACCGGCATTGCGCGAGCGGGTCGGCGATATTCTTGCATTGGCCGAGTATTTCCTCGGGATCTACAGTCAGCGCCTGGACCTGCCGGTGCCGTTGATCAGCGAAGCGGCGCAGCAACTGCTGGAACAGCACAGCTGGCCGGGCAATACCCGTGAGCTGGAGAACGTCATTCACTTTGCGCTGCTGGTCAGCAGTGGCGACGAAATTCTGCCGGAGCATCTCAACCTGCCGGAAAGCCTGGCGCCGTTGCCGTTGATCGAGCAACAGGTGGGGCAAGTCATCAGCGCGGGTACGCCTTCACAATTGAGCGCGCTCAAGCAGTTGCTGGAACAGACTATCCAGCGGCTACAGGTTGCGTTGTAGAGCTGTTGGCGCCTGTATGAACAAAATGGAATATGAAAGTGAATAAAAGATATTGTTCGGGAATAAAAAATCTCGGTATTGTCCGCACCACGCCAGCGATAGCATTTCACTGGCACCTCACTTGAAGCCGTCGTCGCTGACGACTGTGATTTTCGATAAGGACACTGCATGAAAAAGGTTCTGTTGTTCACCGCATTGGCGGCTGCCCTGACTGCGGGTTTGGCTCAGGCCAACGAGAAACTGGTGGTTGCCGCAACGCCGGTGCCACACGCCGAGATTCTTGAGCTGATCAAACCGACCCTCGCCAAAGAAGGCGTGGATCTGGAAATCAAAGTCTTCACCGACTACGTACAACCGAACGTGCAGGTCGATCAGAAGCGTCTGGACGCCAACTACTTCCAGACCCTGCCGTACCTGAAAAGCTTCAACGAAGGCAAAGGCACAAACCTTGTGACCGTGATCGGCGTTCACGTCGAACCTTTCGGCGGGTACTCGAAGAAAGTCAAAACCCTGGCCGAGCTCAAAGACGGCGCGACCATTGCCATCCCGAACGAAGGCAGCAACAGCGGCCGCGCGTTGATCCTGTTGCAAAAGGCTCGCCTGATCACTCTGAAAGACCCGAAAAACGCTCTGGCCACACCGAAAGACATCGCTAGCAACCCGCACAACTTCAAGTTCAAAGAGCTTGAGTCGGCCATGCTGCCGCGTGTGCTGGATCAGGTTGACCTGGACATGATCAACACCAACTACGCGCTGGAAGCTGGCCTGAACCCGGCCAAAGATGCGCTGGTCATTGAGGGTGCCGATTCGCCGTACGTGAACTTCCTGGTGGCCCGTCCGGACAACAAGGACAGCGACGCCATCCAGAAACTCGCCAAGGCGCTGACCAGCCCGGAAGTGAAAGCATTCATCGCGAAAAAATACAGTGGCGCAGTATTGCCGGCGTTCTGATTTAGCGCGTTTTTTCTAACGCAGAATCCCTTTCAAGGTTTCAACGTCGACGGCTGGTAAAGCGTCGGCGTTTTTTTGTGCACCAGGCGTGGCGCGTTGCGCTTAGCGCAACCATCAAGCGCATACCTAGCAGTTCTACTAGGTAGTCGACGGTCTGATATCCATGCAACCTGAGCCTTCTTCACACGAAGGATCAGGCCATGGAAATGCCGGAAACGCTTTTGTGCCGTTACGTCTACGACGCGCTGGATCGGCTGACCGGGCTTCTGCCCTCAAAGCAAGAAGAGGTGCAGCGGTTTTATAACAGTGCGCATCTAGCCACTGAGCTTCAAGGGCTGGCATCGCGGACGGTGTTCCAGCAAGGCACTCAATTGCTCGTGCTACAGCAGCGAGAAGGTGAGGAGCTCAATAATCAGTTGCTGGCCACCGATCAGCAACGCTCAGTCCTGTACGCCATCGACGGGGTTAAGCGCCTGCCAACAGCCTATACGCCTTACGGCCATCGACGCGCTGAAAGCGGCCTGAGCAGCCTCCTTGGTTTTAATGGCGAGCGGCCGGATCCGGTGACCGGGCACTACCTGCTGGGCAATGGGCATCGGGCGTTCAACCCGGTGCTGATGCGCTTCAATAGCCCGGATCGGTTGAGTCCGTTTGGTCGAGGCGGATTGAATCCGTATGCATATTGTTTGGGGGATCCGGTTAACCGGAGTGATCCGAGTGGGCGGGAATCTTTGGAGTCATGGTTATTTTTGGGGCTGGGAATAATCGGTTTGGCCGGCACGTTGGTGGGCGCACTGCCCACGATCAGTTTTCTTGAGGCTGTCAGATCATTAAAGAAGGGGCCGGTTACTCGCAGGGCCTTTGCCAAGGTGGTTGGAACAACAACAGGGATAGTCGCAGGTACTCTGGGTGTTGGCAGGCTTGCTTTGAATATTGGTGATCCAGACTCTGAAGATTCGAAAATCCTGCTCTACGTCGGCGCCGCGCTGGGTGGTTTGTCGCTTCTCGGCGCAGGAGGCGCGACCTTTTTGAGCTGGCGTGCGAGTCGTGGGGTTAAAGCAAAGGCGACGACGGTATTTACGCAGACCTCAAATACTTCCAGTTTTCGAGGGTCGTCGCTTGTTCAACCCTCGCCGAGGGAGTCGCTGACACCGGGACTATATGATCCTTCCGCTCCGACCCTGACGCCGGGCATCGATTTGAATCAATATGACTGGATGAATCCAGAAACTAAGGCTGCACTGAACAACCTTGGCAGGGGACCACAGTCCTCCCGGAACACTTCACCTCGTAACTCCATTACAGACATTCGCCAAGATTGATGCAGGAGAATCATTAGCCGGGTATCTGCCTCTTCCTCAATCTGGCCAATGCTATGTCTGCTCATCCAGCATCCCTTGCCTAAAGATTTCGGTCTCGCAGAAATTTTTCTCCCGGGCACTGGATTTGTGACTGCTGCACCCGAACGCGGACTGAGCCGAACAGGAGCAAGCGCCCTCGCCACAAAGTGTGCTCTTATCACGGCATACCTCTGGAACCCTGTTCTAAGCTCACAGTCGTATCGTCGCTTGTCCGCCCGTATCACGCAAAGGAGTCTGCATGGCTGGTCCCGGATTGAAATTGGTCGTTGGCCTGAGTCTCTTTGCCCTGTTGACCGCGTGCGGCGATAAAAAGCCTGTCGAGCACCTGCGCCCGCGGGTGTTTGTGCAGGAGGTGCAGCCCGCCAATTTCGCGGCGTCGGTCACCCTCACCGGCGATGTCCAGGCGCGGGTCCAGACCGAGTTGTCGTTTCGTGTCGCAGGCAAGATCATCCAGCGGATGGTCGATGTCGGTGCTCGCGTATCCGCCAAACAAGTACTGGCCAAACTCGATCCCAAAGACCTGCAAACCAACGTCGATTCGGCTCAGGCGCAGGTTGTCGCCGAACAAGCGCGGGTCAAGCAGACCAGCGCGGCATTTGTGCGACAACAGAAACTATTGCCCAAGGGCTACACCAGCCAGAGCGAATACGATTCCGCCCAGGCCGCGTTACGCAGCAGCCAGAGCGCCTTGACCGCCGCTCAGGCGCAGTTGGCCAACGCCCGCGAGCAACTCAGCTACACCTCGCTGATCGCCGATGCGCCGGGGGTGATCACGGCGCGTCAGGCTGAAGTCGGGCAGGTGGTGCAGGCCACGGTGCCGATTTTCAGCCTGGCCCGGGACGGCGAGCGAGATGCGGTGTTCAACGTCTACGAGTCGCTATTGGTCGAACCGCCGACGGATAGAACGGTGGTCGTCAGCCTACTCGACAACCCGAAGATCAAGGCCGCTGGCACGGTCCGCGAAATCACCCCGGCGGTCTCCGCACAAACCGGCACGGTGCAGGTCAAGGTGACCTTGAGTGAGCTTCCGACGGGCATGGAGCTGGGCTCGGTGGTCAGCGCCACGGCCAAGGCACCGGGTAAAGCCGCCGTGGAGCTGCCGTGGTCGGCCTTGACCAAAAAACTCAGCGACCCCGCCGTGTGGCTGGTGAACGAGAACGGCGAGGCGCAGTTGCACACGGTCAAGGTTGCCCGTTACCTGACCGGTAAGGTCATCATCAGCGAGGGTTTGAACGGTGGCGAAAAAGTCGTGACGGCCGGTGGGCAGCTATTGCATCCCGGGATGCTGGTGGAGATTGCCGCGAATCCTGCGAAGGACCCGACCCAACCGCCAGGAGCCCAACCATGAAGCGCCTGCTCATGCTGATGTCGGCCAGTGTTCTGCTCGCCGCCTGCTCAAAAAAAGAGCCGCCGCCTGCGCCGGTGCGTCCGGTGCTTTCCATTGAGGTCCAATCGGAATCGCAAGAAAACCTCGGACGTTTCGCCGGGAGCATTCAGGCACGGTTTGAAAGCAATATCGGATTTCGAGTGCCGGGACGGATTGCCAGCCGCAATGTCGATGTCGGCAGCCAAGTCGAGAAGGGCGCCTTGCTCGCGACCCTCGACCCCACCGATCAACAGAACCAGTTGCGCGCCAGTCAGGGCGATCTGGCTCGGATCGAGGCGCAATGGATCAACGCCCAAGCCAACGCCCGGCGTCAGCAGGAACTGTTCGATCGCGGGGTCGGCGCTCAGGCGCAGCTGGATGTTGCCCAGACTGATCTGAAAACCACCAGTGCCTCGCTGGAACAAGCCAAGGCTGCGGTCAGCCAGGCCCGCGATCAGCTCAATTACAGCGAACTGCGCACCGACCACGCGGCCATCGTAACTGCCTGGAATGCTGAAGCCGGGCAGGTGGTCAGCGCCGGCCAGCAAGTGGTGACCCTGGCGCGGCCGGACATCAAAGAAGCGGTGATTGACCTGCCCGCGACCCTGGCCGAGCGGTTGCCCGCCGATGTGGTGTTCAAAGTGGCCGCTCAGCTCGACCCGAGCATCAACACCACTGCCACCGTGCGCGAGATCGAACCCCAGGCGCAAAGCGCGACCCGCACCCGGCGTGCGCGCCTGACTCTGGCCGAGACACCGCCGGGGTTTCGTTTGGGGACCGCCATCAGCGTGACCCTCAGTTCGGCCATCGAGCCGCGTATCGAATTGCCAGTCAGTGCGGTGCAGGAAGTCGACGGCAAAAGCCGGATATGGGTCATCGACGCCCAAACGCAAACCGTGTCGCCCCGTGACGTCACGCTGGTCAGCCGCGATGACAGCACGGTCGTCCTGGCAACCGGCGTCAAGGCCGGTGAACGAGTGGTCAGCGCCGGTGTGAACAGCCTCAAGCCGGGGCAGAAAGTCAAAATCGACGAGGAAAGCCCGCGATGAAAGGGAGTTTCAATTTATCCGAGTGGGCCCTCAAACATCAGTCCTTTGTCTGGTACCTGATGTTCGTTTCGCTGCTGATGGGCGTGTTCTCGTACATGAACCTCGGTCGCGAGGAAGACCCATCGTTCACCATCAAGACCATGGTGATCCAGACCCGTTGGCCCGGCGCGACCCAGGAAGAAACCCTCAAGCAGGTCACCGACCGTATCGAGAAAAAACTCGAAGAGCTCGACTCTCTCGACTATGTGAAGAGCTACACCCGACCTGGCGAGTCGACCGTGTTCGTGTTCCTGCGCGACACCACCAGCGCCAAGGACATCCCGGAAATCTGGTACCAGGTGCGCAAGAAGATCAACGACATCCGTGGCAGTTTTCCTCAGGGGTTGCAAGGACCGGCCTTCAACGACGAATTTGGTGACGTCTTCGGCTCGGTGTACGCCTTTACCGCCGACGGCCTGACAATGCGCCAGTTGCGCGACTACGTGGAACAGGTGCGCGCCGAAATTCGTGAAGTGCCCAACCTGGGCAAAGTCGAGATGATTGGTGAGCAGAATGAAGTGCTCTACCTGAACTTCTCCACACGCAAACTTGCGGCGCTGGGAATTGATCAACGTCAGGTAGTGCAAAGCCTGCAAGCGCAAAACGCAGTGACCCCGGCCGGGGTGATTGAGGCCGGTCCTGAACGCATCTCGGTGCGCACCTCGGGGCAGTTTGCGTCGGAGAAAGACCTGGCCAACGTCAACCTGCGGCTCAATGACCGCTTCTATCGGCTGGCAGACATCGCCGAAATCAGCCGCGGCTACGTCGACCCGGCGACGCCGATGTTCCGTTTCAACGGTCAGCCGGCCATCGGCCTGGCCATCGCCATGAAAAAGGGCGGCAATATTCAGTCCTTTGGCAAGGCCCTGCATCAACGCATGGACGACCTCACCGCCAACCTGCCGGTGGGCATCGGCGTGCACAAGGTGTCCGATCAGGCCGAAGTGGTGGAAGCGGCGGTCGGTGGCTTTACCAGCGCCTTGTTCGAAGCCGTGGTGATCGTGCTGATCGTCAGCTTCATCAGCCTCGGAGTGCGCGCCGGACTGGTGGTGGCCTGCTCTATTCCGCTGTCGCTGGCAATTGTCTTCGTCTTCATGGAATACAGCGGAATCACCATGCAGCGGATTTCCCTCGGCGCCTTGATTATCGCCCTCGGCCTGCTGGTGGACGACGCAATGGTTACTGTCGAAATGATGGTTACACGCCTGGAAAAAGGTGAGTCCAAGGAGGATGCGGCGACCTTTGCCTATACCTCGACCGCATTCCCGATGCTCACCGGCACCCTGGTGACCGTGGCCGGCTTCGTGCCCATCGGTTTGAACGCCAGCTCCGCCGGTGAATACACCTTCAGCCTGTTCGCGGTCATTGCCGTAGCGATGCTGGTGTCGTGGGTTGTCGCAGTGTTGTTCGCCCCGGTCATTGGTGTGCACATCCTCAGCACCGAAGTGAAACCGCACTCCGAAGAACCAGGGCGCATCGGCCGCGCCTTCAACGGCGGGCTGCTGTGGTGCTTGCGCAATCGTTGGTGGGCGATCGGTATCACTGTGTTGCTGTTCGTGCTCTCGGTGTTCTCCATGGGTTTTGTGCAGAACCAGTTCTTCCCGTCCTCGGATCGCCCGGAAATCCTCGTCGATTTGAACTTGCCGCAAAACGCTTCGATCAACGAAACCCGCCTGGCGGTCGACCGCCTCGAAGCGACCCTAAAAGACGATCCGGATATCGTCCGCTGGAGCACCTACATCGGTGAGGGCGCGATTCGTTTCTACCTGCCCCTCGACCAGCAACTGCAGAACCCCTACTACGCGCAATTGGTGATCGTCAGCAAAGGCCTGAAAGAGCGCACTGCGCTGACGCAACGCTTGAACAAACGCCTGCGCGAAGACTTTGTCGGTATCGGCAGCTTTGTTCAAGCGCTGGAAATGGGCCCGCCAGTGGGCCGGCCGATCCAGTATCGGGTCAGCGGCAAGGACATCGACCAGGTGCGCAAACACGCCATTGATCTGGCGACCATGCTCGACAACAACTCGCATATCGGCGAGATGATTTATGACTGGAACGAACCGGGCAAAGTCCTGCGCATCGACATCGCCCAAGACAAGGCGCGGCAGTTGGGGTTGTCGTCGGATGATGTGGCGAAGCTGATGAACAGCATCGTCAGTGGCTCGCAGGTGACTCAGGTGCATGACGACATCTACCTGATCAACGTGGTCGGTCGCGCCGTAGACGCCGAACGCGGTACGCCGGAAACCCTGCAAAACCTGCAAATCGTCACCCCGGGCGGCACGTCTATTCCGTTGCTGGCGTTCGCCAGCGTGCGGTATGAGCTTGAACAGCCCTTAGTCTGGCGCCGCGACCGCAAACCGACCATTACCATCAAAGCGGCCGTGCGCGACGAGATCCAGCCGACGGATCTGGTCAAACAGTTGAAACCTGACATCGACAAATTCGCCGCCGCGTTGCCGGTTGGTTACTCGGTCGCAACCGGCGGCACAGTAGAGGAAAGTAGCAAGGCCCAAGGGCCGATCGCCAAAGTCGTGCCGCTGATGCTGTTCCTGATGGCGACTTTCCTGATGATCCAGTTGCACAGCGTGCAGAAGCTGTTCCTGGTGGCCAGCGTCGCGCCGCTGGGGCTGATCGGCGTGGTCCTGGCGCTGATCCCTACTGGCACGCCCATGGGCTTTGTGGCGATTCTCGGGATCCTTGCGCTGATCGGCATCATCATCCGCAACTCGGTGATCCTGGTCACCCAGATCGATGAGTATGAGCGCGATGGCTACGCGCCGTGGGACGCAGTGGTGCAAGCCACCGAGCACCGCCGCCGACCGATCCTGCTCACCGCTGCGGCGGCGAGTCTGGGCATGATTCCTATCGCTCGGGAAGTCTTTTGGGGGCCGATGGCCTACGCAATGATCGGCGGGATCATTATCGCGACGCTGCTGACGCTGTTGTTCCTGCCGGCGCTGTATGTGGCCTGGTACAAGATCAAGGAACCGAAGAAAAATTGAACATTTTTTTGACTCGGGCATCCGGCTTGCAAACCACCCCTCACCCTAGCCCTCTCCCCAAGGGGGCGAGGGGACTGACCGCGGTGGTCTCAGGGGATGCTGCGACCTGAAAGTTCGAGTGAACTTTGTTTTTGCGCTTTCAAAACGGGTATCCAGCCCGGACTTCCAGGTCGCAGAAACTCCAAAAAGCACTCAGGTCAGCTCCCTCGCCCCTCTGGGGAGAGGGTTGGGGAGAGGGGTGGATGTCACTGACAGCCCAAAATCCGCGATCAAACTTTACGCCAAACACTCGCCAACCAGGGTTGCTGCTCGCGCGGCAGCCCGGCCGGCCGGTAGTAATGCTCCAGTTCGACAAACCCCGCCTCAGTCAACAACCCGCGCCACGACTCCAGATCGTGATACGCGCCATAACGCGGGCCATTCCAACCTTCCTGGTTCTCGCCACGAGGGTTGGAGCTGAACAGCACACCACCCGGTTTCAAGGTCGCATGCAGTTGTTTTAAAACCCGAGGCAATTCCTGCCCAGGAACATGAAACAGCACTGCGTTGGCGAAAATCCCGTCGAAACGCTCAGCGGGCAGGTCGAGCTTGAGAAAGTCCTGCTGCCAGACCTCGCAACCGCTGTCTTCGCGAGCCATTTGCGCAAAACGCTCCGAACCGTCGAGGCCGATGGCCGTGTGGCCCATACGAGTAAAGGTTTGCAGATCGCGGCCCGGGCCACAGCCAAAGTCGAGGATGCTGAACGGCGCTTCGCCTTGAATATGCCGCAGCAGCGCGGCGATGTTCTGACTGACGTCGTGGTCGCGAGTGCCTTCGCGGAAGCTCTCGGCTACCTCGTTGTAGTGGCCCAAGGTGGTGGAGGTGATCTGATTGAGGTCAGTCGGGGCGAGTTTCATGGCTGTCTGCGCGGGCGAGGGTGAGTTCGTCGAATATACCCCATGGTTCACCATCGCAGAAAAAGCCATGACCGCTTCGCGATGGCGTCAGGACAGGCGACACACTCTCCAAGGCGATCTCAGCGCTTGTTCAGGCCCTTGGCCAACCGATCCCCGCCTAGCTGAATCACTGCCACCAGAATCACCAACAGCACGATCACGGTGAGCATGATCTGGCTATCAAACCGCTGATAGCCGTAGCGGTAGGCGATGTCGCCCAACCCGCCCGCGCCAATTGCTCCGGCCATGGCCGATGAGTTGATCATGGTCACTAAGGTGATGGTGAAACCGCCGACGATCCCCGGTAACGCTTCCGGCAACAGCACGTGCCAGACAATGTGCCCGCGACGGCAACCCATGGCCTGGGCGGCTTCGATCAGGCCATGGTCGACTTCGCGCAAGCTGACCTCGGCGATGCGCGCGAAAAACGGTGTGGCGGCGATGGTCAGCGGAACTACGGCAGCCCACACGCCATACGTGGTACCGACGATCAGCCGGGTGAAGGGAATCAGCGCGACCATCAAAATCAGAAACGGGATCGAACGGAACAAGTTGACGAAAGCGCCCAGTGCCCGGTTCAGCACCGGCGCTTCATAAATTCCGCCCTTGGAACTGGTGACCAGAATCACCGCCAGCGGAATGCCCGCCAACAATGCGATCAGCGATGACACGCCGACCATCAGAAAGGTGTCGATGAAGCCCTGGAGTAAACGATCAAACCACATAGCCCAGCACCTCGACCTGTTGTGCCCATTGCCTGGCGCGCTGGCGTAATTCTTGCGCACCGTGGGACGAGTTCGTCACCGCCAGCAGCAGTTGTCCCAACACGTGTCCTTGAATCCGCTCCACACCTCCCTGCAGCAGGCGCACACGGCCGCCGAGGGCGCTGAACAACGCTGCCAGATCCGGTTCGTCAGCCGTGCTGCCGGTGAATTGCAGGCGCAGCACCACGGAGGCTTCCGATGACTGCGGTTGCGCTTGCAGGCGGCTTTTCAGTTCATCCGGCAAGCCGTGTTGCAACGGTGCGAGCAAGGTTTTACTGACCTCGTGCTGTGGGTTGCCAAAGACTTCCCAGACCGGCCCTTGCTCGACGATCGTTCCGTGTTCGAGCACCACCACCCGATCACAGATATCGCGGATCACTGCCATTTCGTGGGTGATCAAAATGATGGTCAGACCGAGTCGCTGATTGATCTCGCGCAGCAGGCCGAGGATCGACTGAGTGGTCTCCGGGTCCAGTGCTGAAGTGGCTTCGTCACAGAGCAGAATCGCCGGGTCATGGACCAGCGCGCGGGCAATTCCGACGCGCTGTTTTTGCCCGCCGGAAAGCTGCGCCGGATAGGCCTTGTGTTTGTCTTGCAGGCCCACCAGTTCCAGCAGTTCGCGGACCTTGCGCTCGCGTTGCTCCTTGGGCACGCCGGCGACCTTGAGTGGCAACTCGACGTTCTGCCAAACCGTCTTGGCCGACATCAGATTGAAGTGCTGGAAAATCATGCCAATACGTCGGCGCAGCGCCACCAGACGGTCTTCATTGAAGTCGCCGATGTCCACCTGATCAATCAGCACCCGGCCGGTGCTCGGCTGCTCCAGACGATTGATGGTGCGGATCAGCGACGACTTGCCGGCACCGCTGCGGCCGATGATGCCGAACACTTCGCCGCGCTGGATTGCCAGGTCGATACCGTGCAAAGCGTTGACCGGGCCATGCTGGCCTTCGTAGGTCTTGCCCAGGCCGATAAAGCGCACATGGGCGCGGTTCAGTTCCGGGTGCAGTTCGGTCTGTTCGGCGTTCTGCGGTGGCTGGTCGTCCAGCCTGCGTTGGGCGTTCGCTGTAATCATGCTTAACCTTCCCAGCCGGCTTGGTAGAGTTTGCCGTGCGCTTTATCCAGAGCTGCGCGTACGACTGGCGAGTGCTGGTAAATGTCGACGAATTTGATCAGCCGTGGATCGGTTTTGCTCTTGGGCTGGATCACGAACTGGATCACGTATTCCTTGTGATCGAGGCCGTCGAACAGCAAGGCAGACCCGGCATCGAAGGTTTTTGCCAGACGGATATAGGCCGGGTAACCCTGCACCAGATCGGCGTCATCGTAGGCGCGCACCAGTTGCACGGCTTCGACCTGGAGAATTTTCAGTTTCTTCGGGTTGGCGATGATGTCGTCTTCGGTGGCCTTGTAGCCGACCCCGGGTTTGAGGGTGATCAGCCCTGCCTTGGCCAGCAGTTGCAAGCCGCGCCCGCTGTTGATTGGATCGTTGGCGATGGCAACGCTGGCGCCTTGCGGCAGTTCGTCCAGGCTTTTGTATTTTTTCGAATAGAGGCCGACGTTGTTGATGATTCCCGGGGCAAACGGCACCAGATCAAATCCGCCGGCGGTTTTGGCGTTTTCCAGGAACGGGATGTGCTGGAAGTAGTTCACGTCGATATCGCCAGAGGCGAGGCTGACGTTGGGCGCGATCCAGTCGCTGAACTCTACCAGTTCGACTTTCAGGCCTTGTTTGCCGGCCTCTTCAACGGCTGCTTCCAGTGGAATGGCGAAGGCGGCGGTGGTGCCGATTTTTAGCGGCGCATCGGAGGCAGAAGCGACCGAGCTGAAGAGTCCGAGGGCAAGGACCAGTGCTTTGACTGGTTGTTTGAAGAGCTTGTTTTTCATGATGGGTTTCCAGTCAGTGCATAAATATGTGGTGTTTGATCTGGCGTCTTCGCGGGCAAGCCTCGCTCCTACGGTGATTGGGTTGCATATAAAAATGGTGGCCAATCGCGATTCCTGTAGGAGCGAGGCTTGCCCGCGATGCATTTAATGTCGATAGCTGGTGCCGGTGTGTTGCGGCGGCAAATGCGCCTCCCGGTGAAACAGCTTTTCTCTCAGGCTCCCCTGGTCATACGCGGTCTTGTACGACCCTCTGCGCTGCAACTCGGGGATCACCAGGTCGATGAAGTCGACATAGCTTTCAGGGGTGACGATGCGGGTCAGGTTGAAGCCATCCAGGCCGGTTTCGGCGATCCAGGATTCCAGTTCATCGGCGACCTGTTCGGGCGAGCCGACCAAGGTGATGTAGCGTCCGCCCAAGGCGTGCTGTTCGAGCAATTTGCGTCGGGTCCAATCATTGTTTTGCAGGGTTTTGGTGGCGGACTGGATGGCGTTGCTTTTCACGTACTGGATCGGCTCATCGAGTTCGTATTCGGCAAAATCGATACCCGTGGAGCTGGCGAAATGGGCGACACCGGCCTCGGCGCTGGCGTAGCTCAGGTACTCGGCATGCTTCTTCCATGCAAGCTCGCAGGTTTCACCAACGATCACGTTAAGGCCCATGAACACTTTGATGTCTTCCGGGTTGCGACCGGCCCGGGCGGCACTGGCGCGGACCTTGTCCACTTGCACTTTGGTCGACGCCTTGTTCTGCCCGCTGATAAACACGCACTCTGCATGCCGCCCGGCGAACTGTAAGCCTCGATCCGAGCTGCCGGCCTGGAACAGCACCGGTGTGCGTTGCGGCGAAGGTTCGCAGAGGTGATAGCCCTCGACCTGATAGAACTCGCCGTGGTGTCGGACTTTGTGGACCTTGTCCGGCTGCGCGTAGATCCGCTGCTGTGGATCGTTGAGCACCGCGTCGTTTTCCCAGCTGCCTTCCCAGAGTTTGTAGAGCACTTGCAGGTATTCATCGGCTTGGTCGTAACGCCGGTCGTGCTCGACCTGCTCGCTCAGGCCCATGGCCTTGGCGGCGCTGTCGAGGTAACCGGTGACGATGTTCCAGCCGACCCGGCCGCAGCTCAGGTGATCGAGTGTCGACATGCGTCGGGCGAACAGATACGGCGGTTCGTAGGTCAGGTTGGCGGTCAGGCCGAAGCCCAGATTTTTTGTCACCGCGGCCATGGCCGACACCAGCAGCAACGGGTCGTTGACTGGCAACTGGATCGACTCTTTGAGCGGTACGTTCACCGAGTTTTGATACACGTCATAGACGCCGACAATGTCAGCAATGAACAAGCCGTCGAACAGCCCGCGCTCCAGCAGTTGCGCCAGTTCGGTCCAGTACGAGAGGGTTTTGTATTGGGTCGAGTTGTCCCGTGGGTGGGTCCACAGGCCGTGGTTGATGTGCCCGATGCAGTTCATATTGAACGCATTGAGCAGGATCTTTTTTCTTGTTTTCAACTGCTCGCTCATCAAATGGTCCCCCGCAATGGTGGGTTTTCATCATTGAGGTAGTAGTTGCCGACCGCGTGGTACTTCCAGCGCACCGGGTCGTGCAGAGTGTGCACCCGGGCGTTACGCCAGTGGCGGTCCAGACCATGCTCGGCCAGGGTTGCCTGGCTGCCGGCCAGTTCGAACAAGGTGCTGCTGGCCGCCAGGGAAATTTCAGTGCTGATGGCGCGGGCTTCGGCGACGGCAATCGACGCGGCGGCAACGGTTTTAGCGTTGGTTTCAGCCTGGGCCTTGTCGAGGAACTCACCGGCGCGTTCCAGCAGTGCTTCGGCGGCGTGCAGGCGAATGCTCAAGTGGCCGAAGCTCTTGAGAGTTAATGGGTCTTCAGTGGCTTTGTCGTTGCCGGAATCAATCCACGGCCGGGTTTTGGTTCGTACAAAATGCAGTGCGTCTTCATAAGCGGCGCGGGCGATGCCGGTGTCGATGGCGGCGTGGAGAATCTGCGCCAGCGGGCCGACCGGGGTCGGGCGTTCGAAGGCGCTTTGGAACGGGATCACGTCCTCGGCCGCGACATACACGTCATCGAACACCACCGAACCGCTGCCGGTAGTGCGCTGGCCGAAGCCGCTCCAGTCGTCGATCACGCTCAGGCCCTGGCTGTCGCGCGGCACAAAGGCCAGTTGCTGCACACCGTTTTCATCCACCACGGAGGTCGGAATTCGTTGCGCGTAGATCGCCCCGGTGGAATAGAACTTGCGGCCGTTGATGCGATAACCCTCGCCATCGCGGTTCAGGCGGGTGACGCGGTCGTGAGCAGTTTTGGTGCCCAGTTCTGCAAGCGCATTGCCGAAACGCTGGCCGGCCAATACTTCTGCGTAGAGGCGTTTTTGTTGCTCGGGGCTGCCGTTTACCCGCAGCACTTCGAGGGCATAAAAATGGTTCTGCGGGATCTGCCCGAGGGACGCGTCGCCTTGGGCGATCAAGGCAATGACCTTGGCCAGGGTGACGTTGGAAACGCCTGCTCCTCCGTAGGCCTTCGGCACGCTGATGCCCCACAGGCCGGAGCGCGAAAACACTTCCAGTTCCGGGTACGGCAGTCGACGCTCGCGATCACGTAATGTGCTGTCGCGTTTGAAATCTTCGGCCAGGTCGCTGGCAACGATCAGGGCGTGTTCGTCGCTGCTTATGACCGCGACGTGTTGAGAAATAGTCATATGTTTCTCCAGAGATCTGGTCAAAAGTGTTCTGGTCGTCAGATCCAGGAATGTCTGGCGGGCAAGGTGCCGTTCAGGTGATAGGCGCCCACGGCGTGATATTTCCAGCGCACCGGGTCGTGAAGGGTGTGTACGCGTGCGTTGCGCCAGTGGCGGTCGAGGTTAAATTCGGCGAGGGTCGCGCGGCTGCCGGCCAGTTCAAAAAGCTTTTCACTGGCCAGCAGCGAGATCTCGGTGGTCAGTACTTTGGCTTCGGCCACAGCGATTGATGCGCGGGCCGCGGATTGGGCAGTCACCGGTGCGGCTCTGACTTGATCGAGCACTTGCCCGGCCTTGCGCAGCAGTGCTTCGGCGGCGTGCAGCTCAATTTTCAGCTTGCCGATATCGGCGATGACATACAGGTCATCACTGGCGCGTTCGACGTTGGCGTCGATCCACGGCCGCGATCGTTCGCGGACAAAACTGATGCTGTCGTCGATGGCGCCGCGGGCAATGCCGGCATCGATGGCGGCCTGAATCAATTGCGACACGGCGCCCTGGATATTGGGTATTTCAGTCAGCCTCCAGTTATCCACAACCAGCTCGGCTTCGACGGGGACGTTGTTGAGTAGCACGGTGCCGCTGGCGGTGGTCCGTTGGCCAAAGCCTGACCAGTCATCGACGATGCGCAGGCCGGGCGCGCCGCGGCGGACAAACGCCATGACTTGCTTGCCTTCGTCGTTCAGGGCTTTGACGGCAATCCAGTGGGCGAACAAGGCGCCGGTGGAGTAAAACTTCTGACCGTTGATGATGAAACCATCACCGGCGGCGGTGATCCGGGCTTTGAGTTCAAGGGTGTTTTTGGTGCCGCGTTCCGGCCCTGCATTGCCGATCCGCCAGCCTTCAAGGACGCTTTGGAACAACTGCTTTTTTTGCCGCTCGGTGGCGCTGTCCAATAGCACATTGAGAATGCCGAACTGGTTTTGCGGGATCTGCCCCAGCGCCGGGTCGGCCGCAGAAATAATCGCGAACACCTCAGCCAGGGTGACGAATGAAATCTGCGGACCGCCGAATTCACGGGGAATGGAAATACTGCCCAGGCCGCTGCGGGTGAACTGCTCTATTTCCGACCACGGCAACTTGCGCTGCTGGTCGCGCCGCGATGCTTGCAGGCGGGCAATATCAGCGAGTTCATGAGCGGCTTTTAAAGCTTCAGCGTCGTCACGCAAGACACGTGCGGGCAACAACAGCGGGGCGATGTCCAGATCACTCTGGACGGATGCATCTGCCAGATTAGACATCAGTGCCGCTCCTTGGCTGCACGCAATGCCCTGGCGATGTGCACCGGGGTGATTCTGACCATACCTACCTCACATCTCATGGATATGCCGCGAAAGCTGCGGCGAAATCAAAAACAAGAATGTCCGGTGGTCCGGTTTATATACCCTAATCGCGTATAAAAAATTAATAAACTAACTTTTAGGAATATGCATAGAAGGCCTGCTGTCATGTCCCCGCCTCTGAAGCAGTAGCCCCAGAGCAGGCGGGCGTGTGAGCTCAGCGGCGTCTGGTTTCGGCGGCTTTAAGTACCGTTCTCACGGGTATTTTGTTGTAGGGGTTGGCGCAACCGATCTTCAGTTTTCGGGCCGGTGCCCAGCGTGAGTTGTTACCCACGCGGTCGAGGATGCAGTAGGTGATTTCCAGTTGATTGTCTTCCCCAGCCTCCAGAATGACTGCGGTGGGCACCCAAACATTGATCGGCTTGCCAACCTCGCAGGCTTTGACCTTAGGCAGGTCTATACGCACGTCACCCCAACGCAGGGTGATCTCATCCTCGGCGGCCATGTTCAGGTAGGGCTCGATGGTCAGCGGCACGCCACGTTTGATCTGATTGGGGTTGACCCCCTGGCGGCGGATCGGCTCGGGGATGCCCAGAGGTTCAAGCCCCTGATTTTCTTCGCCGCAGACCTCCGAAGGCTGGCCGCCAGGGCAGCCGAGTTTGACCTGAACCCGTCTGGTGGCTGACAGCGCGGGGCCATGCCCGACTTGCATGACCCGATAGTGGATCCGCGAAGTGCCGTTGTGAATAAAACTCTCTGGCACCCGCAGGCTGACGGGTTGACCAACGTCGGCGACCCTGAGCGACCTGGACGCTACGTAGCAGCTGTCCCAGAACAGCTCGATCAGGTCACCTTCGTCCATGCCGGCGTAAGGCGGTATATCAATTAGCAGGTGAGCGGCGGCGATAACGCCTATGCCATGCGCATGGTTCTGCGCCAGAGACGGAGCGCCAAGTTCTGGTTTTGCCGAGGTATGTGTCATGTCGTTCTCCTTGATAGAGCGCAGCGAAATCCGTTTCGGGCAGGAACACAACGTAAGTGCCAAGCCGTCACTTATATAGCGCTACTCAAGTTGCAAAGTGATAAGCCAATTAGTTTAAACATCCAGAGTGCGTAATTAGCTCTGATATTTTTGTTTAGCTAAGGGGGAGTCAGAGTTCATGTCAAGTCAATGCGTGGGCAAACTTATCGAACTGCCTCTATTCAGAAATGGCCTACAGATAATTGGCATTTTAGTGTGCGTTCCTGGTGACTTTTGCCCAGAAGTTATTGCGCGAGCAACCGTGTTGCTGGCCAGTAACGCCAAGCAAACCATAGCCAGGATTATTGTGGTTTTTTGAGAGAAATGTATAACCGGAGGCATGTATGAACGCAGCCTACAATTAATAATCGCGCTGCCGAGCGGCTCATATGGCAGGGGAGTAAACGACGTTGTTTGTATAAAGACGTGGCGTGAACTGCTTCTATACAGAGCGGCTAGTCGCACGGGTCTGAATCAAAGTACTCATTTGAGAGTGGACGTTGGCAGGAAGGGTGGGCTTAAAAAGCAAACGTATTCCAGTAAAACTCGCTCCATCCTTGGTACGAGTTACTGGATCCGATAATTAAATATCGACGTTAAGAAATTTACTGAGAAACTGCCGCGTGCGTTCTTCTTTAGGGTTGGCAAACAATGCCTTGGCCTCTCCCTGCTCGACGATTACGCCCTTGTCGAAAAATACCACCCGGTTGGCCACGTCCCGGGCGAAGCTCATTTCGTGGGTGACGATCACCATGGTGCGTTTCTCTTCAGCCAGGCCACGGATGGTCGCCAGTACCTCGCCAACCAGTTCCGGGTCCAGGGCTGAGGTGGGCTCATCGAACAGGATCACCTCCGGTTCCATCGCCAGCGCGCGAGCAATCGCTACGCGCTGTTGCTGCCCACCGGAGAGCCTGCGTGGGTAAGCGTCTTCCTTGCCCGCCAGGCCGACCTTGGCCATCAGTGCGCGGCCCAAAGCGAGCGCTTTGTCCTTGGGCATTTTTTTTACCACCAGCGGGCCTTCGATCACGTTTTCCAGTGCTGTGCGATGGGGGAACAGGTTGAAGTTCTGGAACACGAAACCCACGTGCTGACGCAACCTGCGCACCAGACCTTGCTGCTGGTTCAACGGGCGGCTGCCATCGATTTCGATATCGCCGACCTTGATCCGGCCACTGGTGGGTTCCTCGAGAAAATTCAGACAGCGCAGGAAGGTCGTTTTTCCCGACCCGCTGGGTCCGATGATTGCGACCACCTCACCTTCCTCGACCCGCAGGTCGATGCCGTTGAGGACCGTCTGACCTTTAAATTGCTTCGTCAGTTTTTCAACCACAATCATGCGTTCAAGACTCCTGGTCGTGCCGATTGACCCGCTCTTCCAGACGGTTCTGCAGGTGCGCGAGCAGGCTGGCCAGAATCCAGTAGATCAGTGCGGCGGCAAGATACATGGTGAAAATTTCGAAGGTCCGGGCGGTGATTAGCTGCGCCTGACGGAACAATTCAGGGACCTGAATGGTGGCCGCCAGAGCGGTGTCCTTGACCAGCGAAATAAAGCTGTTGCCCAGTGGCGGCAAAGCAGTGCGCGCCGCTTGCGGCAGGATGGCCCGGCGCAAGGTTTGCGCGCGTGTCATACCGATACTGGCGGCAGCTTCCCACTGGCCGCGTTCGATCGAGCTGATCGCGGCACGGAGAATTTCGCAGGCATAGGCGGCCATGTTCAGCGAGAAGCCGATCAACGCCGCCGGCAGCGGATCAAGTTCGATGCCCAATTGCGGCAAGCCGTAATAGATCACGAACAACTGCACCAGCAGCGGTGTGCCGCGAAAGAACGACACGTAGACGCGGGCAATCCAGCTCACCAGCTTGAAGCGCGAAAGACGCATCAAGGCCAGGCCGAACCCCAGCAACAGGCCGAAAAACATCCCGCCCAGACTGAGGAACACTGTGTAATACGCGCCCTTGATCAGGAAGGGCGCGGAGTCCAGCGCAAGCTGCAGCGCCGCCTGGAGCTGCGGGAAGTGCAGTGCTTCCATTATTGAGTGACGTCAGCGTTGAAATACTTTTCCGAGAGCTTTTTCAACGTGCCGTCGGCGCGCAGTTTCTCGATGGCTTTGTTGATGGCGGTCAACAGTTCAGGCTCGCCTTTGCGCAGAGCGATACCGGCTTCCTGACGGGAGAAGGGCGCGCCGGAGACTGCGGTGTCTTTGGCTTTGCCCACCAGCTCGAGAGCGGCCAAGCGGTCCACCAGAATGGCATCGATACGGCCTACGCGCAGGTCCTGGTACTTGGTTGGATCATCGTCGTAGGTCTTGATGATGGCTTGCGGGACGTTGTCCTTGAGCCACTGCTCGTAGTTGGTGCCAAGGCCCACACCGACTTTCTTGCCGGCCAGATCGGCGGCGGTCTTGATGGTGCCTTCGTTCTTTTTCAGGGTCAGTGCCTGAATCCCGGAGATGGTGTAAGGCGTGGAGAAGTCGTACTTTTTCTTGCGCTCTTCAGAGATGGTTACCTGGTTGATCACCACGTCCAGACGCTTGGATTCCAGTGCCGCGAGGATGCCGTCCCATTTGGTCGGCTGCAGTTTCACTTTCACACCCAGCTCTTTTCCCAATGCCTCGGAGAACTCTACTTCGAAGCCTGCCAGCTTGCCGTTTTCATCGACGAAACTGAACGGTGGGTAGGTGCCTTCCAGACCGACATTCAGCGTGCCGCTGTCTTTTATTTTTTGCAGTTGCTCACCGGCAACTGCTTGCCCCAGCAGGCCTGCACCGAGTGCCAGACCCAGCGAGCCGATAAGCAGATTTCGACGTAGTGCGGAAA
This sequence comes from Pseudomonas sp. F220, assembly GCF_057813935.1. NCBI lineage: Bacteria > Pseudomonadati > Pseudomonadota > Gammaproteobacteria > Pseudomonadales > Pseudomonadaceae > Pseudomonas > Pseudomonas sp. F220. The sequence continues at coordinate 50,185 of NZ_JBVASJ010000023.1, read as the reverse complement.
AATTCATGACAAGCCCCTATGTTTTCTTATGAAGATGCATTTGGAAAAGAAGGCAAATCTCAGGATCTGGACGACTGCAACATCCTGCCTGAAAGCAGCCTATGCGTCTTTCGGCATATTCGCCTACGGCGCGACTATATGACGGCTTTTTTAGATTGGAAAATAATATAAATTCACTTTGTTATTCTTTTATTGAATAGTAAACGATTGAATTTTGTCGAATTCGAAAAAATCGCAGCCTGCGGCAGCTCCTACAAAGGCAGGTTGATAACCGATTCCGTAGGAGCTGCTGCAGGTTCGGGCCGTGTTCGGGCGATTTTTTGCTTTTAAAATGCCCCCGCATACGCAAACAACGCCGGTGCTCCACCGGTGTGCAGGAAGATGATCGGGCCGTCATTAAAGCGCTGCCGACCGATGCCATCGAGCAGTCCGGCCATGGCTTTGCCGGTGTACACCGGGTCCAGCAACAAACCTTCCTGACTCGCCACCAGCTTGATCGCAGCCAGCGTGCCGGCGTTCGGCTCGCCATAGCGCGGGGCGAAATACTCGTCCCACAGCTCAACCTTGAAGCTCGCCGGCAAACTCACGCCGAGCAGCTCGGCAGTGCGTTCGGCCAGGCCTTGAACCTTCGGCCGCTGGGCTTCATCGCTGCGGGAAACCGTGACGCCCACCACAGGTAAATCCGGTAGCACTTCGCTCAGCGCCAACGCCAGACCGCTATGGGTCCCGGCACTGCCGGAGGCCAACACCACGGCGGCGAATTTCAAACCGCTGTCCTCAATCTGCCCGGCCAGCTCCAGGCCGGCGCGTACATAACCCAAAGCCCCCAAGGCGTTGGAGCCGCCAATGGGCACCAGGTACGGTTTTTTGCCGTTGGACCGCAGGCGCTCGGCGAGGGCGTGTAATTGATCGTCGGCATTGTCCAGGTTGTCCACTAACTCGACCTTGGCGTCGAACAAATCCAGCAGCAGGCGATTGCCGTTAGCCAGGTAGTTGCTGTCGCGGGTACCGATCGGATTTTCCAGTAGCGCCACGCACCCCAGCCCAAGCTTGGCGGCCAGCGCGGCGGTCTGGCGCACATGGTTGGACTGGATAGCTCCGGCGGTGATCAACGTATCGGCACCGGCAGCCAGTGCATCGGCGGCCAGGTATTCAAGTTTGCGCAGCTTGTTGCCGCCCAGCGCCAGCGGGGTGGTGTCATCGCGTTTGACATAGATGTCGCGACCCAGCCAGGTCGACAGGCGTTCGAGCTTTTCGAGCGCGGTGGCATTGCCGAGGAGTTCCAGACGATTGAAGCGAGCAAGCTGTTGTTTGATCATGGGTCCGCACTGGCTGTAGGAGATGTCTGGACTATAGGCAGGCCCTTTTACTCGAGCAACCGCCAATCGCTTATATCGAAAAGTGCTGAGCGCCGCACAATTCGTTCTTAATTCAGGTTTGGGCGTATACCGTAAAGTGGATGCCGTTTGTGCGGCCAGACAGTCCGGCCGCCAGAGTGAGGAGTCATTATCGTGAGCGAGCGTTCCAGCCATTGGCAATTGCAGACCATCGTCGGCCAACTGCGCTCCGCCAGAGACCAGTGGCGCACTCAGAACGGTCGCATCAGCGGCGAGCAGGGCGGGCGCGAACTGCCGTCGCGTGCCGCCATGGCCGAGATTCTCGAGGCCCTGTGTGGCGCGCTGTTCCCGATGCGCCTTGGCCCAGTGGATCTGCGCGAGGAGAGTGAAGACTTTTACGTCGGTCACACCCTGGACGTGGCGCTCAATGCCTTGCTGGCCCAGGCACGGCTTGAGTTGCGCTATGTGGCTCGGCAAAGCGCCAAGGTCGATAACGAAGTCGAGATCAAGGCGATCCGGCTGATCCAGGACTTCGCCCTGGCCTTGCCGGGATTGCGCAGCCTGCTCGATACCGATGTGCTGGCGGCCTTCCACGGTGACCCGGCGGCGCGCAGCGTGGATGAGGTGCTGCTGTGTTACCCGGGGATTCTCGCGGTGATCCACCATCGCCTGGCGCATCACTTGTACCGCGCCGGGTTGCCGCTGCTGGCGCGGATCAGTTCGGAAATCGCCCACTCGGCGACGGGCATCGATATCCACCCTGGCGCGCAGATCGGCGCCAGCTTTTTTATCGATCACGGGACGGGTGTGGTGATCGGCGAAACCGCGATCATCGGCGAGCGGGTGCGCATCTATCAGGCCGTGACCCTCGGGGCGAAACGTTTCCCCGCAGATGAAGACGGTCAGTTGCAAAAGGGCCATCCGCGCCACCCGATTGTCGAAGACGACGTGGTGATTTACGCCGGTGCGACCATTCTCGGACGGATCACCATTGGCAAGGGTTCGACCATCGGCGGCAACGTCTGGCTGACCCGCAGCGTGCCGGCAGGCTGCAACCTGACCCAGGCGAATTTGCAGCACGATGACGGGACGCAGAAGTAGCGACACCGATCGTTCCCTGTGGCGAGGGCGCAAGCTCCCTCGCCACAGAGATTTCCCCCCCCACGTCATACCCCTCCTTGAGCTAGCGTACGACAGGGACCGCTGAGCCTTGCGATTAGTCCTGAAACGCCTATCCATGTTTAACTTGACCGTTCGTTCAAGTTAAATCGGTGGTTCGCTGCCCGCTCACAACAGGAGGCTTACCTTTGCTGAGTCCGTTTTATTCAGCCACATTTCACTCCCTCGAGGTGCACCTTTCATGAGTGCACCGTCTACCTCTCCCGGCGGCCAGATGCGCATGAACCCGCCGGTGTTTTACTTCGCTGCGAGCTTCATTCTGTTGTTCGGCCTGGTGGTAATTGCTATGCCCGAACAGGCTGGCGCGTGGCTTCTGGCCGCACAAGACTGGGCAGCCAATACGGTCGGCTGGTACTACATGCTGGCGATGTCCCTGTATCTGGTCTTCGTGGTGGTCACCGCCTTATCTGGCTACGGCAAGATCAAGCTCGGTGCCGACCACGACGAGCCCGAATTCAGTTACCTGTCCTGGGCCGGCATGCTGTTCGCCGCCGGGATCAGCATCACGCTGTTTTTCTTCTGCGTCTCTGAACCGCTGACCCACCTGCTGCAGCCGCCCCAAGGCGAAGCCGGCACCGCAGACGCTGCGCGCCAGGCCATGCAGATTCTGTTTCTGCACTGGGGCCTGCACGGTTGGGGGGTGTTCGCTTTTGTCGGCATGGCGCTGGCCTACTTCGCCTATCGGCATAACCTGCCGCTGGCGCTGCGCTCGGCGCTTTACCCGCTGATCGGCAAACGCATCAATGGTCCAATCGGCTACGCAGTGGACGGCTTTGGGATCATCGCGACGGTGTTCGGTCTCGGCGCGGACATGGGCTTCGGCGTGTTGCACCTCAACTCAGGGCTCGACTTCCTGTTTGGCGTCGCTCACACCCAATGGATTCAGGTTGGCCTTATTACCCTGATGATGGGCGCGGCGATACTCGTTGCGGTCTCCGGCGTCGATAAAGGCGTGCGGGTGATGTCGGACATCAACATGCTGCTGGCCTGTGCGCTGCTGCTGTTTGTGTTGTTCGCCGGGCCCACCCAGCACTTGCTCAACACTCTCATCCAGAACATCGGCGACTACCTCGGTGCGCTGCCGACCAAGAGTTTCGACCTCTACGCCTACGACAAACCCAGCGACTGGCTGGGCAGCTGGACGGTGTTCTACTGGGCTTGGTGGATCGCATGGTCGCCGTTCGTGGGCCTGTTCATCGCGCGGATTTCCCGTGGTCGGACCATCCGCGAATTCGTCTTCGGCGTACTCCTGATTCCGCTGGGCTTCACCCTGGCGTGGATGTCGATCTTCGGCAACAGCGCCATCGATCAGGTGCTCAATCACGGCATGAGTGCGCTGGGCATGTCGGCCCTCGAAAATCCGTCGATGACCCTTTACCTGCTACTGGAAACCTACCCGTGGGGCAAGACCGTGATCGCGGTCACGGTGTTTATCAGCTTCGTGTTCTTCGTCACCTCGGCGGACTCCGGCACCGTAGTGCTCTCGACGCTCTCCGCCCGTGGCGGCAACCCCGACGAAGACGGGCCGAAATGGCTGCGGGTGTTCTGGGGTGCAATGACCGCGCTGATCACCAGTGCCTTGCTGTTCGCTGGCAGTATCGATTCGCTGAAGTCGGCGGTGGTGCTGACCTCGCTGCCGTTCTCGTTGATTTTGCTGCTGATGATGTGGGGGCTGCACAAGGCGTTCTATCTCGAGTCGCAGAAACAGATCGCGCAACTGCACTCGCTGGCGCCGGTATCCGGTTCGCGACGCGGCGGTTGGCGTCAGCGCCTGAGCCAGGCCGTGCATTTCCCTTCACGGGATGAGGTGTACCGTTTCCTCGATTCGACGGTGCGCCCGGCCATCGAAGAAGTGACGGCGGTGTTCGTCGAAAAGGGCCTCAACGTGGTCGCTCAGCCGGACCCGGCCAATGACAGCGTCAGCCTGGAAATCGGTCATGGCGAGCAGCATCCGTTTATCTATCAGGTGCAAATGCGCGGCTACTTCACACCGTCCTTCGCTCGTGGCGGGATGGGCTCCAAAGAGCTCAACAACCGTCGCTATTACCGGGCTGAAGTGCACCTGAGCGAAGGCAGTCAGGACTACGATCTGGTGGGTTACACCAAGGAGCAGATCATTAACGACATCCTCGATCAGTACGAGCGTCACATGCAGTTTCTGCATCTGGTGCGTTGATCGAGGGCCGGTGGCGCTCAGGTTCTGGTCAGCATCAGGAACAGCACCAGAGCGATCACCGGTATGCCGAACACCACACAACCGATCGTCAGTTCCGTGGCCAGCGGCTGCCCGGCAGTGACCCTGCCGGCCGCGCCATTGATCACCGTGAGTGCCAACCCCAGGCCGACGAAGCTATAGCTGAGCGTCTGCTGGCTGAAGCCAAGCTTGTTGCCGATGAACAGCATCAGGGCCAGGAGTATCAGGCCGAAGGTGGTGATGATAGTGGTGTGCATAGGGAACCTCTTGGATGTGAACAATCTCGTAGCAGCTGGCGAAGCCTGCGTCCGGCTGCGCAGCAGTCGTAATTCGGAGGGCTCGGTGTATCAGAAAGAACGCGATTAACCCTTTTACGACCGCTGCGCGCTCGGACGCAGGCTTCGCCAGCTGCTACGAAGTGCGTGTCGCTCAGGAGAGGGGAAACACATCATCAATCCCGATCTGCTTGGTAAAATCGATCCTCACCCTTCCATCACCCCGTCATAACGAGCATAGGCGTCGCTGCGGGCCATGTCGCAAGGCTTAAACCAGCCCGCCATTGGTGCGCAGGATTTGCCCGTTGACCCAAGCGGCAGCCGGGCTGACCAGGAAGGAGATGACATGGGCGATGTCTTCCGGCTGACCGAGGCGTTCCAGTGGCGGCATCTTGGCGAAGGTCTGGATCTGTTCTTCGCTTTTGCCGTGCAGAAACAGTTCAGTGGCGACCGGGCCGGGAGCGACCGCATTGACCGTAATGTTGCGACCGCGCAGCTCCTTGGCGAACACCTGGGTGAAGGATTCCACCGCCGCCTTGCTGGCGATGTACACCGCGTAGCCCGGCAGGTTCATGGCCACGGTACTGCTGGAGAAATTGACGATGCGGCCGCCGACATTCAGGCGGGTCGCGGCTTCACGCAGGGTGTTGAAGGTGCCGCGGGTATTGATGGCGAAGGTCTGCTCGAACAACTCATCGCTGTGCTGGGCCAACGGCAGAACTTTAAGGATCCCGGCGTTGTTCACCAGTACGTCGACCTTGCCCAGTTGTGCTTCGGTCTCATCGAACATCCGGCTCACGTCGGCAGCGTTGGACACGTCGGCCTTGATCGCTATGGCCTGATGGCCAGCCTGGCGCAGCTCCACTACCAGAGCCGAGGCTTCGTTGGCGCTGCTGGCGTAGTTGATGGCAACGGCAAAGCCTTCAGAGGCGAGTTGTCTGGCGATCACTGCGCCGATGCCGCGGGAAGCGCCGGTAACGATTGCAACTTTCGAAGTGTGAGTAGTCATGGCGGGTTTCCTTGAGGTGGTGAAGTTGTCGGGTGTGGGAGCAAGGTTCACATGTTTACTCAGGGCGATAAATGCACCAGAGTTGCCTTGACTGTTCAATAATCGCCAACAATAAAGCGTCAGGAGCCCCGCGTGGATCAAGTCAAAGCGATGAAGGTTTTCGTGCGAATCTACGAGCGCAGCAGTTTCACGCTAGCCGCCGATGACCTGAATCTGCCCCGCGCTACCCTGACCCACACCCTCAATCAATTCGAAGCCTGGCTCGGCACCCGACTGCTGGAACGCAGCACGCGGCGGGTGCGCCCGACCCTGGATGGCGAGGCGTACTACCTGCGTTGCGTGCAGTTGCTGGCGGAGCTGGAAGAGGCCGAACTCGCGTTTCGTTCGGTGGCACCGAAAGGGCGGTTGCGGGTCGATTTGCATGGCACCCTGGCCAAGTATTTCGTGATCCCGGCGCTGCCGCAATTCATGGAGCGCTACCCAGATATCGAGTTGTCCATCAGCGAAGCAGATCGCTTTGTCGACCTGATCGCTGAAGGGGTCGACTGTGTGTTGCGGGCCGGTACCTTGGGCGATTCATCGCTCATTGGTCGCCGCGTCGCGACCTTGCGTCAGGTGACCTGCGCGAGCCCGGCCTACCTGCGTAAATTCGGCGAACCGAAGAGCCTCGACGATCTGGGGCAGCATCGCGCGGTGAACTACGTTTCGCGCACTACCGCGAAACTGTTTCCGTTCGAATTCATGGTCGACGGTGAACTGAAAGAAGTCGCCATCGATGGCACGCTGTCGGTGTTCGGCGCAGAGATATACGCCGCCTCGGCAGTCGCCGGTTTAGGACTTATCCAGTGCCCGCACTACCGCATGGCGACGCAGATTTCCCAAGGCCTGGTGCAGGAAATTCTCACCGATACACCGCCACCGCCCATGCCGGTGTCGGTGCTCTATCCACACAACCGACACATGTCGCCGAGGGTGCGGGTGTTTGTCGATTGGTTGAGTGAGGTGTTTGCCACGGCAGTTTGATCCGCAGGTTGATGGGGCTGACCCCTGGTTTGGTGTTAACGTCGAAGCGTTTCGCGTGGACCCAAACCGAGAGAGGATTCGATGACTTATATTGCTGCCGAAAACCGCTACGACTCCCTTCCTTACCGCCGCGTTGGTCGCAGCGGGTTGGTACTGCCGGCACTGTCCTTGGGCCTGTGGCACAACTTCGGCGACAGCACGCCGATCGACACCCAACGATCCTTGTTGCGCACCGCATTCGACCTGGGCATCAACCACTTCGACCTGGCCAACAACTACGGCCCGCCGTACGGCAGCGCCGAGATCAACTTCGGTCGTTTGCTGCGCGAAGATTTCAAGCACTACCGCGACGAGTTGATCATCTCCAGCAAAGCCGGTTGGGACATGTGGCCGGGTCCGTATGGTCAGGGCGGCGGCTCGCGTAAATACGTGTTGGCCAGCCTTGATCAGAGCCTGCAACGCATGGGGCTCGACTATGTGGATATCTTTTATTCGCACCGCTTCGATCCGGATACCCCGCTGGAAGAAACCGCCGGTGCATTGGCCACTGCCGTGCAGCAGGGTAAGGCGTTGTACATCGGCATCTCGTCCTATTCCGGGGCCAAAACTCGTGAAATCGCAGCCTTGCTCAACGAGTGGAAAGTCCCGCTGCTGATCCACCAACCGGCCTACAACCTGCTCAACCGCTGGGTGGAAAAAGACCTGCTGGACACCACCGACGAACTCGGTGCCGGGGTGATCGCCTTCACTCCGTTGGCCCAGGGCCTGCTGACCGACAAATACCTCAACGGCGTGCCCAAGGATGCGCGGGTTAATCGTCCGGGCGGCGGTTCGCTACAAGCCTCGCACTTGTCGCAAGCGAACATCGCTCAGGCGCGCGCGCTCAACGAAATCGCCAAACGCCGCGACCAAAGTCTCGCGCAGTTAGCATTGGCCTGGACCCTGCGCGACCCACGTGTAACCTCCGCCCTGATCGGCGCCAGCCGCCCGGAGCAAATCATCGAAAACGTTGGGGCGTTGAAAAACTTGAGCTTTAGCGCTGAAGAGTTGGCCGAAATCGACCGGTTTGCGCAGGAAGGTGGGATTAACTTGTGGGAAAAGCCGTCTACGGCTGAGTAGGGCGATCAAGCGATCCTGCGGATCGCATCGCGAGCAAGCTCGCTCCTACAGTCGATTGTCTTCTACCTGTAGGAGCGAGCTTGCTCGCGATCGACTGCGCAGCAGTCAACTTATTTGAAAAACGGCACATCCCCCAAAATCGTCGCCCGATGCATCACGCGCCGATGCGGGCGATAGTCATCCACCGCGTAATGCTGCGTCACGCGGTTGTCCCAGAAGGCCACGTCGTTTTCCTGCCAGCGCCAGCGGATGGTGAATTCCGGGCGGGTGGCGTGGGCGAACAGAAGTTTCAGAATCGCTTCGCTTTCGGATTCCGACAGCTCATTGATGCGGGTTGTGAAACCGTCGTTGACGAACAGCGACTTGCGCCCACTGACCGGGTGAGTGCGAATCACCGGGTGCGACAGCGGCGGGTTTTTCTTGCGGGCTTCTTCCCAGCGCGTCAGGTCTTCGGCGGTGGTGCCGAAGCGTTCCAGCGGGAAGGACTTGGTGAAGTCGTGGGTCGCGGTCAGTCCTTGCAGCAGGGTTTGCATCGGTGCCGACAGCGCCTCATACGCCGCGATGCCGCTGGCCCATAAAGTGTCGCCGCCAAACGCTGGCAATAGCTTGGCGCTGAGAACCGCACCGAGCGCCGGGGTCGGCAGGAAGGTCACGTCGGTGTGCCACACGGCATTATCACGCACGTCGGTGACGGCGGTGTCGAGGATCAGCACTTCAGGCTGTTCCGGCACATTTGGGTAAATCGGGTGGATATGCAGATCGCCGAAGTTGGCGGCGAAACGCGCCTGTTGCTGTGGGTTCAACGGCTGCTCGCGAAAGAACAGCACTTGGTGCTTTAACAGCGCCTGCTCGATGGCGTCGCGCTGCTCGACGTTCAGCGGCTGAGTGATGTCGACACCGCTGATCTGGGCACCGAGTGCGGAGCTAATCGGGATGATGGTCAGGCTCATGATCGTTCTCACATTCGGCGCCGAGATGTCGGCGTAGTCAGTTCTGTTTGTCTGAATAACGTTGGAACGTTGCAGCCCCGTAGACGCTAAGGCCCTGTAGCAGCTGTCGAGCCCCAGCGAGGCTGCGTCCGCCTGCGAAGCAAGCGTATCCCGTAGCACGAGGTACACCTGAAACACCTCCGTGCAGGATTTACGACCGCTGCGCGATCGAACGCAGCCTCGCGGGTTCGGCAGCTGCTACGAAGACTTAGTGCGCCTGGCCATGCCATGGCACCCATTTTCGTTGCAGGGCGCGCAGGCCCATTTCCATGGCGAAGGCGATCAGCGCGATAACCAGAATCCCCAGCACCACCACATCGGTGACCAGAAACTGCGCGGCCGACTGGACCATAAAGCCCAAGCCGCTGGTGGCGGCGATCAATTCGGCGGCCACCAGGGTCGACCAACCGACACCCAGGCCAATGCGCACACCGGTGAGAATGTCCGGCAAGGCGCTGGGCAGAATCACGTGGCGAATCAGCTGTGCCCGCGTCGCACCCAACGATTGCGCAGCACGCAGTTTGGCCGGGTCGACCGTGCGCACGCCGGTAGCGGTAGCGATGGCAATCGGGGCGAAGATCGCCAGGTAAATCAGCAGGACTTTGGACAGCTCACCAATGCCGCACCAGATGACGATCAGAGGCAGGTAGGCCAGCGGTGGAATAGGGCGGTAGAACTCGATCAACGGGTCGAGAATGCCGCGCGCGATGCGGTTATGACCAATGGCGATGCCGACCGGAACGGCGGTCAACACCGCAAAGCCCAAGCCCAGCCCGATACGACTGAGGCTGGCGCCCAGATGCTGCCACAGCGTCGAGTCCATATAGCCGGAGGTGGCCAGCAACCAGCCTTTTTGCAGCACCGCTGAGGGTGGCGGCAGAAACAGGGGTTCGATCAGCCCGCTGGCGGTTACGGCCCACCAGATGGCGAGCAGGGTGATCATCGTCAACACGCTGATCCAGCGGGTGCTCAGGCTGCGACGAACAGTAATCACAACCGATTGGCTGGCGGCAGGTTTAGTGGCTGTGACCGGTAATCCGTAGCTGCTCATGCGCGCTCCTGGCGCTGGATGGCGCTACGTTGGGAGAACACTCGGGCCAGCACGTGTTCGCGGGTTTCGATAAAGCGTGGGTCGGACTTGATCGCTCGGGCCGATTCACCGGCGGCGTAACGCTGACCGAAATCCAGGCTCAGGCGCTCGACGATTTGCCCAGGATTAGGTGCCAGCAGGATCAAGTCGGTGGCGAGGAACACCGCTTCTTCAATGTCGTGGGTAATCAGGAACACCGGTTTGGCGGTGCGCTTCCAGACTTGCAGCAGCAGTTCCTGCATCTGTTCGCGGGTGAAGGCATCGAGGGCACCGAAAGGCTCGTCCATCAGCAACACGCGTGGATCGGCAGCGAGAGCGCGGGCCAAGCCGACACGCTGCTTCTGGCCGCCGGACAGCTGCCAGATGCGACGATTATCGAAGCCGGCCAGGTCCACCAATGCGAGCATTTCCCGCGCACGGATTTCCCGTTGCGGCTTGGAGATGCCCGCCAGTTCCAGGCCGAAACCAATGTTGGCCAGCACGTCTTGCCACGGCAGCAGCGCGTCATCCTGAAACACCACGCCGCGCTCGGCGCTCGGGCCTTTGACCGGCACACCGTCGAGGGTGATGCGCCCGGCGCTGGGTTCAACGAAACCGGCAATCAGGTTCAACAGCGAGGTCTTGCCACTGCCGGAAGGACCGAGGGCTACCAGCAATTGCTGTGGCCCAAGGCTCAGGGAAATATCCTCCAGCACCCGCTCGGCCGCACCGGGGTACTGTGCGCTGATGCGCTCCAGTTCTAACAAGGCCATCGCGATGTGCTCCTGATCAGTTAGTGATGAACTTGGCGCTGACGTACGGGGCGTAATCCGGCAGTACGGCTTCGACCTTGCCTTGCTCCTTGAGGAACGTGGCGGTGTCGGTGATTGCCTTGGTGGTCGGCGCGCCGAGGGTGATCACCTGGTCAGCCGCCAGCGGGTAGACGTTGCCTTGCAGCAGCAATGGAATGTCGCTGGTCTTGGCGCCGGAGAGTTTCACCAGTTTGTCGACGTTGCCTTTGTCAGCCAGCCAGGCTTGTGGGTCTTTGCGGTAAGCGGCGTAGGCGTCCAGGGTGACTTTGGCGAACGCGGTGACAATTTCCGGGTGCTTCTCGGCGAAGTCTTTGCGCACGATCCAGGCGTCGAAGGTCGGCGCGCCGAACTTGGCCAGTTCGCCCGAAGTGATCAGCACCTTGCCGTTTTCTTTGGCCACGCCCAGCGCCGGGTCCCAAACGTAGGTAGCGTCGATGTCGCCGCGTTTCCATGCAGCCACGATCGCCGGTGGCGCGAGGTTGAGGATCTGTACTTTCGAGGGGTCAATGTTCCAGTGCTTCAGCGCCGCCAGCAGGCTGTAGTGGCCGGTGGAAACGAAAGGCACGGCGATTTTCTTGCCGATCAGGTCGTGTGGGGTTTTGATTCCGGAACCGTCGCGGGCCACCAAGGCTTCGGCGGCGCCGATCTGGGTAGCGATGAGGAAGGTTTGCACTGGGACTTTGCGGGTAATCGCCGCAGTCAGCGGACTGGAACCGAGGTAGCCGATCTGCACGTCACCGGAAGCGATGGCGGCGATGATGTCGGCACCGTTGTCGAATTTGCGCCAGGCGATGTTGGCGTGGGTGGCTTTTTCATAAGCGCCGTCGGCCTGGGCGACTTTCGCCGGATCAACGGTGGTTTGGTAGGCGACGGTAACGTCAGCTGCTTGAGCAAAAAAACTCGCCGCAGCCAGAGAAGCGGCTGCCAGGAGGCGAAGGGGGAAGTACGTTTTCATTGAGAAGCTCCTTATCAGGCGGCCGAGAGCCGGCTGACAAGAAGACTAAATGATCTAAGAATACTAAAATAAATAACTTTTTCGTATTAGCTTATGAGCGGAAAAACCTGACAGCGACCGCTACGCAGTCATCGCGAGCAGGCTCGCTCCCACAGAGATAGCCGAATCCTGTGGGAGCGAGCCTGCTCGCGATAAGGTCCGAAGGACCTTCCGGGATCAGTTACTGATCGCCAGAATACTCGCCTGATACGACCCGACAAACACATCGAAATCGCCGACTTCGTTCTTCTCAAGCTCAGCCTGTTGTGCCAACGAGTTGCGCGCCAACTCTTCGAAACGAGACTGATCTTCACCACTCAGCGGTTCGCTGCGGAAGTACTCCGCGTGAACCTGGCTTTGACGCAGGGAGAACTGGGTAAAGCTCTCTTTATGCTCGTTCATGGCCGCCAGCACCTGCGCGGATGGCGTCAGGGACGAGTCCTTGACCTTGGCCCGTTGTGCGTCGAGGGCTTTGCTGTGGGCATCACCGCCGTGGCTTTGATCGAGCAGTGCAGCCAACGGCGCAATTTTTTCCAGCAACTCGTTGGCCCACACCCTCAAATCCACCGGCTGGCCGTTGCGCTGCAATTGCAGGTCCGGGCGGCGACCTTCCTTGACCACGCTGAGGAAGTTCGAGGTGCAGCTGCCGCATTCATTGCTTTCAAACAGCGGGCTTTCATTCAGTGCGCAATACAGCAGGAAGGCGTCGAGGAAATGCGACTCTTGCAGGTCGATGCCCATCGGCAGGAATGGGTTGATGTCCAGGCAGCGCACTTCGACGTACTGAATGCCGCGGGCCACCAACGCCTGGATCGGCCGCTCGCCGGTGTAGGTCACGCGTTTTGGACGGATGTTGGAGTAGTACTCGTTTTCGATCTGCAGGATGTTGGTGTTGAGCTGAACCCACTCACCGTCCTGATGGGTGCCGATTTCGACGTACGGCGCATAAGGTGTGGCCACGGCCTTGCGCAGGCTGTCGGTGTAGCTGTCCAGATCGTTGTAGCACGGCGTCAGCCCTGCCTGAGCGCTGCTCTGGTAACCCAGATCGCTCATGCGCAGGCTGGTGGCGTAAGGCAGATACAGCGTGTCGGCATCCAACTGTTCAAGCTGATGGGAGCGACCGCGCAAAAAGCCCGCATCGAGTGCCGGCGAAGCGCCGAACAGGTACATCAACAGCCAGCTGTAGCGGCGGAAATTACGAATCACCGCAATATAGGCCGACGACTGATAGTCACGGTCAGTGCCGACGAAGCCCTCGGCCTGCTTGAGCAGCGGCCAGAGTTTCTCCGGCAGGGAGAAATTGTAGTGAATCCCGGCAATGCATTGCATGGTCTTGCCATAACGCAGGGCCAGGCCCTTGCGGTACACGTATTTGAGCTTGCCGATGTTGGAGGTGCCGTAATAGGCAATCGGGATATCTTCCTCGGCCGGCAACGGGCACGGCATCGATGGACTCCACAGGTACTCGCTGCCGAGTTTGCTGTAGGCAAAACGGTGGATCTTGTCGAGGCTGCTTAGCATTTCTGCCGGGTCGGGCAGGGCCGGAGTGATGAACTCCAGCAGCGACTCAGAATAGTCAGTGGTGATCAGTTCGTTGGTCAGTGCAGCGCCCAGCTCTTCTGGATGCGGCGTCTGCGCCAGGCGGCCAGCACCTGTGACGCGCAGGCATTCGCGCTCGATGCCGTGCAGGCACTGCTCGAGCAGAGAGAGGTTAGCGCGCTCGCCAAGCAGAGCCAGGCGGCGGTTGAGAAGTTCGCTCAAGTTGGATTCCTTCACGCGTCAGTCGCCCCAATATGGGGGTGGGCAAGACGGTCTACAAGGGTGAAGTGAAAACTGGCGTGGTCGCCCGGTTATTGAGTCGTTTTGACCCGTATGAAAACGCCAACGCTTCTTCCCTGAATCTGGCTTTGGCGCAGACGGAAAACTCCGACGCCACATTCGCAGCGCCGAAATTAACTCAAAATGATGGCAGGGAGCTATAGGACAGCGAACGTGCCTTGCGCTTTTGCGACGAGTTTGTCGCCTTGCATCACGTCCGCTTCGACCACCAACGTGCGTCGGCCAGGGTGGATCACCTTGGCTACGCACACCACATCGCCACCATCAACGGCGCGAATGTAGTTGATCTTGCACTCGATGGTCGCGCTCTGCTGGTCGAAACCATGGGAGCTGGAGCAGGCCAACCCCATGGTGATATCCACCAGACTGAACAACGCCCCGCCGTGCAGCTTGCCGCCGCGATTGCGCAACTGCGGCGTCAGCGTCAGGGCAACTTCGGCAATGCCGACGTCCAGCCGCTGCAAACGGCAGCCGATCAACTCGCTAAAGGCGCTCTGAGTGAGGCCAGCGGGGATTTCCATCAGCGTTTCTTCAACTGCTTGGCGTTGGCGAACAGCGAAGCCATGGCGTTGTTGCTCGCAGCTGGCGCCGTGGTTTCTTTACGCGGTGCAGTGTTTTGCGACTGACGTTGCGCCGAGCCAGGACGAGCTCCACGGGCGCCGTCGATCTTCTCGCCCGGGGTGTCGCTCATGCGCATCGACAGGCCGACGCGTTTGCGCGGGATGTCGATTTCCATCACCTTCACCTTGACCACATCACCGGCCTTCACCGCTTCACGCGGATCCTTGATGAATTTCTCTGACAAGGCCGAGATGTGGACCAAACCGTCCTGATGCACGCCGATATCGACGAAAGCACCGAAGTTGGTCACGTTGGTCACCACGCCCTCGAGGATCATCCCCAGTTCCAGGTCCTTGAGGTCTTCGACGCCGTCCTGGAACTCGGCAGTCTTGAACCCGGGACGCGGGTCGCGACCGGGCTTTTCCAACTCTTGAAGAATGTCGGTCACCGTCGGCAGGCCGAAGGTTTCGTCAGTGTACTTCTTCGGATCTAGGCGCTTGAGGAAGCTCGCATCGCCGATCAGCGAACGGATATCGCGGTCGGTTTCAGCGGCGATGCGCTGTACCAGCGGGTAGGCTTCCGGGTGAACCGCAGACGAATCCAGCGGGTTGTCGCCGTTCATGACGCGCAGGAAACCGGCGGCCTGTTCGAAGGTTTTTTCGCCCAGGCGAGCGACTTTCTTCAGCGCGGCGCGGGTCTTGAACGCACCGTTTTCATCACGGTGATTCACGATGTTCTGCGCCAATGTCGCGTTGAGGCCGGAAATCCGCGCCAGCAGCGCTACCGAGGCAGTGTTCACGTCCACGC
This sequence comes from Pseudomonas sp. F220, assembly GCF_057813935.1. NCBI lineage: Bacteria > Pseudomonadati > Pseudomonadota > Gammaproteobacteria > Pseudomonadales > Pseudomonadaceae > Pseudomonas > Pseudomonas sp. F220. The sequence continues at coordinate 34,978 of NZ_JBVASJ010000023.1, read as the reverse complement.
CGACGGCGTTCACGCAGTCCTCGACCACTGCATCCAGGCCGCGCGCCAGTTTCAGCTGCGACACGTCATGCTGGTACTGGCCGACACCGATGGATTTCGGATCGATTTTCACCAGCTCAGCCAGTGGGTCCTGCAGGCGACGGGCAATCGACACCGCGCCACGGATCGACACGTCGAGGTCCGGGAATTCCTTCGATGCCAGTTCCGACGCCGAATACACCGACGCGCCGGCCTCGGAGACCATGACCTTGGTCATTTTCATGCCTGGGTATTTTTTGATCAGCTCAGCGGCCAACTTGTCGGTTTCCCGGCTGGCGGTGCCGTTACCGATGGCAATCAGGTCCACCGAATGCTTGGCGCACAACGCGGCCAGCACGGCGATGGTCTGGTCCCACTGGTTTTTCGGCACATGGGGGTAAACCGTGGCGTAGTCCAGCAGCTTGCCGGTGGCATCGACCACTGCGACTTTGCAGCCAGTACGCAGGCCCGGGTCCAGGCCCAGGGTTGCGCGCGGGCCAGCCGGTGCGGCCAGCAGCAAGTCGTGCAGGTTATGGGCGAACACGTTGATTGCCTCGGTTTCCGCACCGTCGCGCAGCTCACCCAGCAAGTCGGTTTCCAGGTGGGTGTAGAGCTTGACCTTCCAGGTCCAGCGCACCACTTCACCCAGCCATTTGTCCGCTGCACGGTTCTGGTTTTGAATGCCAAAGCGCTCGCCGATCATGATTTCGCACGGGTGCATGGCGCCCGGCAGCTCTTCGCCGACTTTCAGGGCGGAGCTGAGAATGCCTTCGTTACGGCCACGGAAAATCGCCAGCGCGCGGTGCGACGGCATACTTTTCAGTGGTTCATCGTGTTCGAAATAATCGCGGAATTTGGAGCCTTCCTCTTCCTTGCCGGCGATCACGCGGGCACTGAGGGTGGCTTCCTGCTTGAGGTAGCTGCGCAGTTTGTCCAGCAGGCTGGCGTCTTCGGCAAAACGCTCCATGAGGATGTACTTGGCGCCTTCCAGGGCCGCTTTGACATCGGCAACGCCTTTTTCGGCGTCAATGAAGCGAGTGGCTTCGGTGTCCGGGGTCAGCGTCGGGTCGTTGAACAGGCCGTCAGCCAGCTCGCCGAGACCCGCTTCCAGGGCGATCTGGCCCTTGGTGCGGCGCTTTTGCTTGTATGGCAGGTACAAATCTTCGAGGCGGGTTTTGGTGTCGGCGAGTTTGATGTCGCGGGCCAACTCCGGGGTCAGCTTGCCTTGCTCTTCAATGCTGGCGAGGATGCTGATGCGCCGTTCGTCGAGTTCTCGCAGGTAGCGCAGGCGCTCTTCCAGGTGTCGCAACTGGATGTCATCGAGGCTGCCGGTCACTTCTTTCCGGTAGCGGGCGATGAAGGGCACCGTGGAGCCTTCATCCAGTAGAGCGACGGCCGCTTCGACCTGTTGCGGGCGTACACCGAGTTCCTCGGCGATGCGGCTGTTGATGCTGTCCATAAAACCACCTGACAAATTGTGAAAGCAGGCTCGCAGGCACTGTTTATAAGGCTCGGCGAGTCTGGTTGAGCGGCCTGGCCGGCGCCGCTACCTGGATCAAAAGGCAGCCTGTTGACCCGTGAAATCGGAAAATTACTGCGCGGCAATGAAAAATAAATAGCAGCCTCTCACAGTAACGATCAGACGTTGCCCTACACAAAAGGCGGCGCATTATAACCAGCGTTCTGTGCTTCGGGGGCATCGCGCCATGTGGGCACATTGGCTGGTTTGCTGGCGGTCGAGGAAAAATCTGCTAACAATGCACACGGTGCGTATAACGATGGCTACGCCATAATGCGCGCCGAGATCAAAGGAGCATCCAATGAGCAGCACTGCACAAACTGCTGAAGGCGAAAAAATTCTCATCGTTGATGACGACCCGGGGCTTAGCAGCCTGCTGGAACGTTTTTTCGTCAGCAAGGGCTATCGCGCCCGCGCGGTGCCGAACACCGAACAAATGGACCGCCTGCTGGGCCGTGAGGTTTTCCACCTGGTGGTGCTTGACCTGATGATGCCTGGTGAAGACGGCTTAAGCGCCCTCAAGCGCCTGCGCACGGCGAAGAATCAAATACCAATCATCATGCTCACCGCCAAGGGTGATGAGCTGAGCCGCATCAATGGCCTCGAACTGGGCGCCGATGATTACCTGGCCAAGCCGTTCAACCCGGACGAGTTGATGGCCCGCGTCAAAGCGGTCCTGCGTCGTCAGTCGGCACCGGTGCCTGGCGCTCCAGGCAGCGAAGACGAAAGCGTGACCTTCGGCGACTACGAACTGTCTTTGGCTACCCGCGAACTCAAGCGTGGCGACGAAGTGCACATGCTCACCACCGGTGAGTTCGCTGTGCTCAAGGCGCTGGTGATGAACGCTCGTCAGCCGCTGACTCGCGACAAACTGATGAACCTGGCCCGTGGCCGCGAATGGGATGCTCTGGAGCGTTCCATCGACGTGCAAATCTCCCGCCTGCGCCGGATGATTGAACCCGATCCGTCCAAACCGCGTTATATCCAGACAGTCTGGGGCGTGGGTTATGTGTTCGTACCGGACGGCACCGCAACCAAGTGATCGGTGATTTGTAGGAGCGGGTTTCTCGGGCGTTTTGTCACATGACGATGACCTGGGCGGCTCGCGATCCGCAATTCTGCGAGCGCTGCTCGCTCCTGCAAAGTGTATAGCTGCTGTCTATGAAAACCCCCGTGTGGTTCCCCCAAAGTTTCTTCTCCCGCACCCTCTGGCTGGTGCTGATCGTGGTGCTGTTCTCCAAAGCGCTGACCCTGGTTTATCTGTTGATGAACGAGGACGTGCTGGTGGATCGCCAATACAGCCACGGTGTCGCACTGACCTTGCGGTCTTATTGGGCTGCGGACGAAGTGAATCGCGAAAAAATCGCTCAGGCCGCCACTCTGATCCGGGTAGTTGGCGCTGGCGTGCCGGAGGGCGAGCAACATTGGCCCTACAGTGAAATCTACCAACGACAGATGCAGGCCGAACTGGGTGCCGACACCGAAGTGCGCTTGCGCATGCACGCGCCGCCGGCCCTTTGGGTGCGTGCGCCGAGCCTGGGTGATGGCTGGCTGAAAGTGCCGCTGTATCCACACCCGTTACGTGGCCAGAAAATCTGGAGCGTGCTTGGCTGGTTCCTGGCGATCGGGTTGTTATCCACAGCCTCGGCCTGGATCTTCGTCAGCCAGCTCAACCAACCTCTCAAGCGTCTCGTGGATGCCGCCCGCCAATTAGGTCAGGGGCGTAGCGTGCGTCTGCCGATCAGCGATACCCCGAGTGAAATGGCTGAGGTGTATCGCGCCTTCAACCAGATGGCCGAAGATGTCGAACAGGCTGGGCGTGAGCGTGAGTTGATGCTGGCCGGGGTGTCCCATGACTTGCGCACACCGTTAACCCGCTTGCGGCTGTCCCTGGAACTGATGGGCGATCACAGCGACCTCAGCGACGACATGGTGCGCGATATCGAAGACATGGACGCGATTCTCGATCAGTTCCTGGCCTTCATTCGCGATGGTCGTGATGAGATGGTCGAAGAAGTCGACCTCAGTGATCTGGTACGTGAAGTCGCGGCGCCTTACAACCAGAACGATGAGCGGGTTCGCCTGCGTCTGGAACCCATCCAGCCGTTCCCGTTGCGTCGGATTTCGATGAAGCGTCTGCTGAACAACCTGATTGGCAACGCGTTGAATCACGCAGGCACTGGGGTCGAAGTGGCCGCCTATGTGTCAGGCGACACCAGCGCACCTTATGTGGTGTTGAGCGTGATGGACCGTGGGGCAGGCATCGATCAGTCAGAGCTGGAAGCGATCTTCAACCCCTTTACCCGTGGCGACCGCGCCCGTGGCGGCAAAGGCACCGGGCTTGGTCTGGCAATCGTCAAGCGGATCGCCTCCATGCACGGCGGCAATGTAGAACTGCGCAACCGTGCAGGTGGTGGGCTGGAAGCGCGAGTGCGCTTGCCGTTGGGGCTGATGTTGCCCAGGGATGCGGTTTAAAGCCACCTCAAGATGGAATAGATCATTCCCATGCTCCGCGTGGTAACGCATCTGGTGACGCTCTGCGTCACAGCGGAGCCGGACGCGGAGCGATCAAAGCTGCTTTTATCCTTTGCCCTTGGTCCGCGTCATATTCGGTCCGCTGTTCTTCTCCAGATGCTGAATGATGATCCCCGCCACGTCCTTGCTCGTGGTGGTTTCAATCCCTTCAAGCCCAGGCGAGGAGTTAACCTCCATCACCAACGGCCCGTGGTTGGAACGCAAGATATCCACACCCGCCACACTCAGACCCATGACCTTGGCCGCGCGTAGAGCGGTCATGCGCTCCTCGGGGGTGATCTTGATCAGGCTGGCGCTGCCGCCACGGTGGAGGTTAGAGCGGAACTCGCCTGGCTTGGCCTGACGCTTCATCGCGGCAATCACCTTGTCGCCCACCACGAAACAGCGGATATCCGCACCGCCGGCTTCCTTGATGTACTCCTGGACCATGATGTTCTGCTTGAGACCCATGAACGCCTCGATCACCGACTCCGCCGCAGTGGCCGTTTCACACATCACCACGCCGATGCCCTGAGTGCCTTCCAGCACCTTGATCACCAACGGCGCGCCATTGACCATCTCGATCAGGTCGGGGATATCGTCCGGCGAGTGAGCAAAGCCGGTGACCGGCAAGCCGATCCCGCGACGCGAGAGCAATTGCAGCGAGCGCAGCTTATCCCGCGAGCGGGCGATGGCCACCGACTCGTTGAGCGGGAACACACCCATCATTTCAAACTGGCGCAACACCGCGCAGCCATAAAACGTCACCGAAGCGCCGATCCGCGGGATCACCGCATCGAAGCCTTCCAGCGGCTTGCCACGGTAGTGGATCTGCGGCTTATGACTGGCAATGTTCATATAGGCGCGCAGGGTATCGATCACCACCATTTCATGGCCACGCTCGGTGCCGGCCTCGACCAGACGACGAGTGGAATACAGACGCGGGTTACGCGACAGCACAGCGATCTTCATGCAACACCTGTGGCAGAGGTAGTGGAAGCCGGAAATGCCGGCTTGTCTTGAACGTATTTGATCCCGGGATTGACCACCAACTGGCCGTCGATCAGGGCTTTGGAACCGAGTAACAAGCGATAACGCATGGATTTTCGGCAGGCCAGGGTGAATTCCACCCGCCAGACCCGATCACCCAGTGCGAGGGTAGTACTGATTACGTAGCGCACCTGCGCTTGGCCGTTGGAGCTTTTAATGGTTTTCATCGCCACCAGCGGCGCTTCGCAATGACGATGGCGCAGTTGCACCACCGTGCCCAGGTGCGCATTGAAGCGTACCCACTTTTCCCCGTCGCGCTCGAACGGCTCGATCTCGGTGGCATGCAGGCTGGAGGTGCTTGCTCCGGTGTCGATCTTCGCCCGTAGGCCCGCCACTCCCAAATCTGGAAGCGCCACCCACTCGCGTAGACCGACAACGGTCAAATGGTCAAAAGTCTTCAAATGTGCTCAACCGGTGAGAAACCTGCTCGCGCCGCAAGCGGCCGAATTCGCGGTATTCACGCAGAATAATGGGTAAAAGGCGACAGATATCTACGGCCCGGATTTCCAGCCCTCGAACGAGGCTCTGGAGAGGCGCGCATTCTAAACTGAGCCGGTGTAATTCATGGCACAACAGAAACGGTAGTACAGTTCAGAAATATTTCAGGATGAGGAAGTCCCATGGCACAAAAAACCGAAGAGGACGACAAAGTCCGTCTGGATAAGTGGTTGTGGGCTGCGCGCTTTTACAAAACCCGCGCGCTGGCCAAAGCGGCGATTGAAAGTGGCAAAGTGCATTGCCGGGGTGAGCGCTGCAAGCCGGGCAAAGAGCCGAGAGTCGGCGATGAGTTTCAGATTCGCGTCGGTTTTGATGAGCGCACTGTTAAGGTCCTCGGGTTATCGGTCGTGCGTCGTGGCGCACCGGAGGCTCAGGCCCTGTACGCCGAAACCGAAGTCAGCATCGCCAAACGCGAAAACGCCGCCGCGCTGCGCAAGGCCGGCGCTCTGGGTGTCAGCACCGACGGCAAACCGACCAAGAAACAGCGGCGCGATCTATTCAAGTTTCATGGTGGGAATGATGGGGAGTAGGGCTGCGGTGCCAGAGGGAGTAAATTACACAGAGCCAACCTGCCGAGGTTCTACCTCGCTTGGAACAAATCCGGATTGTTCATAAAATGTCTCCCATGGCTGAATAGTTTCGCACCAAAATGGTGCCGTAACGCAAGTTTCGACCCTTGTAACCCTTTTTGTTATCACTTCAGATACCCAGACCTATGACCGATCTAACGGATACCGACTACACCCAACGCTTCATCTTCGATGACAGCGACGTCCGCGGCGAGCTGGTTGCGTTGGAGCGTAGCTACGCCGAAGTCCTCGCCAAACACCCCTATCCGGAGCCCGTCGCACAATTGCTCGGCGAGCTGATGGCGGCGGCATCGTTGCTGGTCGGCACCTTGAAGTTCGATGGCTTGCTGATCCTCCAGGCCCGTTCTGAAGGCCCGGTGCCGCTGCTGATGATCGAGTGCTCCAGCGAGCGTGAAATCCGTGGCTTGGCTCGTTACCACGCCGAGCAGATCGCCCCTGATGCGACCCTCGCCGACATGATGCCCGAGGGCGTGCTGGCGCTGACCGTCGATCCAACCCATGGCCAGCGCTACCAGGGCATCGTCGACCTCGATGGCGCTGACCTGTCGGAATGCTTCACCAACTATTTCGTCATGTCCCAGCAAGTCGGCACGCGCTTCTGGCTCAACGCCGACGGCCGTCGCGCCCGTGGTCTGCTGTTGCAGCAACTGCCGGCCGACCGCATCAAGGACGACGAAGAACGCGCCGCCAGCTGGCAGCACATCACCACCCTGGCCGGCACTCTGACCGCTGACGAACTGCTCAGCCTGGACAACGAAACCGTGCTGCATCGCCTCTACCATGATGAAGCGGTACGCATGTTCGACGTGCAGACCTTGCGCTTTCGCTGCAGCTGCTCGCGCGATCGATCGGGTAATGCGCTGGTGAGTTTGGGTCAGGAAGACGCTCAGCAACTGGTCATCGAAAACGGCGGTCGCATCGAGATCGATTGCCAGTTCTGCAACGAGCGCTACCTGTTCGATGCTGCCGATGTGGCTCAATTATTCGCTGGAGCGGGTGTTGACACACCGTCAGATACTCGTCACTAAAACGTTTCAGCGCAGGTAAATCACCTGACAAACGCCGGATTAACGCCGCCCTGACGGGAGGGTCCTACTTTTTTTGGGCTTTTCTGGCATAATCCGGCCCACTTTTTTAGCGGTAGTAGTGCGCAACTTTCTACTACAAAACGTTTGGAGCACTCGGCCACTGGCCGACGGGGAACCTCATGACGCAAGCCAATAACGCCGTGTACACCGATCTGAGTGTTGACGATCTGGTTAAAGAAGCCCTGAACCGCGGTGAAGGCGAGCTTTCCGATACCGGCGCTCTGGTAGTGAAAACCGGTCACCGCACCGGCCGCTCGCCAGTCGACCGTTTCATCGTTGAAGAGCCTTCCACCCAGGACGCCATCGCCTGGGGCCCGATCAACCGCAAGTTCCCGGCCGACAAGTTCGACGCTCTGTGGAACCGCGTTGAAGCCTACCTGGGCGAGCGCGAGCGTTTTGTTTCCCACGTCCACGTAGGTTCTGATCCTGCGCACTACCTCGCCGTCAAAATGACCACCGAGACTGCCTGGCACAACCTGTTCGGCCGTTGCCTGTTCATCAATCCTGAACAGTACAACCCAGCCGGGAAAACCGAGTGGCAGATCCTCAACGCCCCAGCGTTCGTCTGCGAACCTGAGCGTGACGGCACCAACTCCGACGGCACCGTGATGATTAACTTCGCGGCCAAGAAAGTCCTGCTCGCGGGCATGCGTTACGCCGGCGAAATGAAAAAAGCCCTGTTCTCGGTACAAAACTTCCTGCTGCCAGCAGTCGACGTTCTGCCGATGCACTGCGCTGCCAACATGGGCGAAGAGGGCGACGTAACGTTGTTCTTCGGCCTGTCCGGCACCGGTAAAACCACCCTGTCCGCTGACGAAAGCCGCTACCTGATCGGCGACGACGAACACGGCTGGGGCGTTGGCGTAGTGTTCAACATCGAAGGCGGTTGCTATGCCAAGTGCATCGACCTCTCCGAGAAGAACGAGCCGGTTATCTGGAAAGCCATCCAGCACGGCGCCGTCCTGGAAAACGTCGTACTCGACCCAGTCACCAAGAAAGCCGACTACGCCGACGACAGCCTGACCCAGAACAGCCGCGCCGCTTACCCGCGCGAACTGATCGAAAAACGCGCCCCGAAAAACCTCGGCGGCGAGCCAAACGCTGTGATCTTCCTGACCTGCGACCTGACCGGCGTACTGCCGCCAGTCTCGATCCTCAGCGAAGAACAAGCGGCTTACCACTTCCTGTCCGGCTACACCGCTCTGGTGGGCTCGACCGAAATGGGTTCCGGCAGCGGCATCAAATCGACCTTCTCCACCTGCTTCGGCGCACCGTTCTTCCCGCGTCCGGCCGGCGAATACGCTGAACTGCTGATCAAGCGCATCCGCGGCTTTGGTTCCAAGGTCTACCTGGTCAACACCGGCTGGACCGGCGGTGGCTACGGCGTCGGCAAACGCTTCAACATCCCGACCACCCGTGGTGTCATCGCAGCTATCCAGAGCGGCGCGCTGATCGGTGCAAAAACCGAACACCTCGACACCATCAATCTCGACGTGCCGCTGGCCGTACCGGGCGTTGAAACCGGCCTGCTCAACCCACGCAACACCTGGGCTGACAAGGCTGCTTACGACGAAGCTGCTAAAGCATTGGCTGGCTTGTTCGTTGAGAACTTCAAGAAGTTCGATGTGAGTGACGCGATCAAGGCTGCTGGTCCGAAGTTGTAATTATCGGGTAGTGGTTTGAGGTAACAAAAAGCCGCCCTTTTGGGCTAATGCCGATCAGTTAAGCCTTCTCGCTTGACCTTTGGCCGCAAGAAATCAAAATCCGATGCCTGTACTGGCATCGGATTTTTTTATGCGTCTCGCTCGGGCACTGGAACTGACCCACAACATCGCCTCTACCCCCAACGCCATCGAGGGATTGGATGCTTTGCTCGATCCTTCTTTGGTCGAACAGGCGCTTGAACAAGCTGGTGTGGCGACGCTGCGCAAGCGTCGTTTGCCGCTGGAAATGATGCTCTGGTGCGTGATCTCCATGGCGTTCTTCCGGCGCATGTCGGCCTGGGATGTGGTCAGTCGCATGAATATCATGTTGCCGGGCCAGCGCCCGTTGGTGGCCCCCAGCGCCGTAGTCCAGGCACGCCAGAGATTGGGCAGCGAAGCTGTACGACAAGTCTTCGATTTGACCCAGAAAAGTTGGCATGAGGCGGCCGGTCACCCGATTTGGGCCGGCCTGCGTTTGTTGGGCGTCGATGGCGTTGTCTGGCGCACGCCCGACACGCCGGAAAATCGGGCGCGCTATGACTCCGCCAGCAACCAGCATGGCGACACCGGTTTTCCTCAGGTGCGGATGGTCTGCCAAATGGAGTTGACCAGCCATTTGCTGATTGGAAGTGCGTTTGACGGCTACCGCAGCAACGAAATGAAACTGGCCGAGCAACTGATCGAAACCACCCCCGATCACTCGCTGACGCTGTTTGATCGTGGTTTTTACTCGTTAGGTTTACTGCATCAGTGGCAGCAGGCAGGCGTCGAACGCCACTGGCTGATGCCGCTGAAAAAAGGCTCGCAGTACGAGGTGATCCAGCGTTTGGGGCGCCAGGATGCGATTGTTTCGTTGAGCACTTCGCCGCAGGCCCGCAAGCAATGGCCTGGGTTACCGGAGCGGCTGACCGCGCGACTGCTGAGCAAAACCGTCAAGGGCAAGGTGTGTCAGATTCTGACCTCGATGGCTGACCCACTGCGTTTTCCTTCCGACGAGATCGTTGATCTGTACAGCCAGCGCTGGGAAATCGAATTAGGCTTTCGGGAAATGAAGCAGACGCTGCTCAACAGCAGTTATACGCTGCGCAGCAAGACACCCGAGATGATCGAGCAAGAGTTGTGGGGCGTGTTGTTGGGCTACAACTTGTTGCGCTATCAGATGGTGGAAATGAGTCGCCACTGTCCTGGCATTTACCCGTGCGAAATGAGCTTTACCGCGTGTACCTGGGCGATTCTCGGGTTTATCAACAGCGTCTCGGCCGACCGTTCCGGGAACATCCCCAAGTATTTGGCCGAGCTTCATGCTTCAGCGCCGCACTACGTGCTGCCGCATCGACGTGAGGAGCGCGTTTATCCTCGGGCGATTCGGCTGAAATCACCGAAGTATCCGATCAAAAATAAAAATGCCAGTCAGCTTAACTGACTGGCATTACCCTTTTGGGCGGCTTTTTTTTTGTTGTGTTTGGGCATGACTGTCCGACAGATAGAACACGTCGACTTGAGGTTGTAGTCATAGAACTGTGCGGTCCCCGTAGGAGCCTGGCTTGCCAGCGAAGCTTTTGGCGATCATGAAGGCCCCTTCGCGGGCAAGCCCTGCTCTACAGGGACCGCGTTCAGCCTTGCTTGAGCGGCATTCCCCCACGCAGTAGCGGTGTGCTCAGGCCTGGCTGATATCCAGCAACCGAGGCTTGGCAATCTTCAGGTAATCCTGCGTATCGAGCACCATCGATGCATCCAGCCGACCGGCGTTGAAGGCGATTTCGTCGTAGCCTGTGGTCAGGGCCGGGTCGACGATCAATTGAATCCGCTCATCGAAGACGAAAGGAGGGATGGCGCCGATCCTGCACCCGGTTAATTCCATGGCGGTTTCGGCTTTCACCAGTTCGGCTTTTTTCCCGCCCAGGGCCGCTCCGACCTTCTTCATGTCGAGCTTCTGGTCCCCCGGCAGTATCACCAGGGCATACGGTTCGGACTGACCCTTGAGCGAGCAGAGCATGGCCTTCGCACCTTGGCCGGGCTCGGTGCCACGGATTTCGGCGACCCGCGCCGACTGGCCCTCGGCATCGTGCATCAATACCCGGTAGGAGGCTGCGTGGGCATCGAGTAGCGCCACCAGGCGATCGAAAATGGGCTGCATGGGGTTTTCCTCAGGTTTTCAGCAACAGGTCGTAGGACAGTTTGCTGATCAGGATCACCAGCAACACCAGGAACAGGGCCCGGACAAAGGGCACGCCTTTACGAACCGCCAGCCAAGTGCCGGTCAGCGCGCCCAGGATGTTGAATGCCGCCATGGGGATGGCGATCAGGTAGAGCACGTTACCCGTCGGAATGAAGAAAATCAGTGCCGCTACGTTGGTCGCGATGTTCACCAGCTTGGCCGACGCCGAGGCATGAAGGAAGTCGAAGGCAAAGCAGCGGATAAACAGGAAGATCAGGAAGCTGCCGGTGCCGGGACCGAACAGCCCGTCGTAGAAGCCGATGGCACCGCCGATGACGATCGCCAGCAGTTTCTCCCTGGTGCCGATGCGCATGGGTGTGTGCAGGGCGCCAAAGTCCTTTTTCCAGAAGGTGTAGATCGCCATCAGAATGATCAACACCAGCACGGCCGGCCGCATCACCGACTGGGGGACGGACGTCACCGTGGCCGCCCCGAAGAAGGCCATGACAAAGGCTGCACAGGCGGCGGGGATCACCAGCCCCCAGTCGATCACCACCTTGCGCACGAAGGACCGGGCCGCGAATGCGGTGCCGAAGGCTGCCGCGACCTTGTTGGTACCCAGCAGCGCCGCCGGTTGTGCCGTGGGTAGCACGTTGAACAGCGCGGGTATCTGGATCAGTCCGCCGCCGCCCACCGCTGCATCGATCAGGCCGGCGGCGAAGGCGAACACGCAAAGGATGACAATATCGACCATGAAATCAGGCTCTGACAATGAAGGGTTGATGAGGGGTCAGCGGCACCACGCGTGCCGGGTCGTTGACCCCGAAGACGCGCAGCATCCAGCGGTCGAGGCCGTCGTAGCGGGGGGTAAAACCGTCCCGGGCATGCAGGGTTTGCTGGTTCTTGAAGATCAGCATGTCCCCCGGCTGCAGCAGGATGTGGTGCACGACATCAGGATGATTGGCAGCGACGGCGAACAGTTGCAGGGCAAACTGCGCGTTGGCGCAGGTCGCTGTGACACTGGCCTTGTTGTAGCGGCAATACAGGCCACCGGTTGCGCTTGTGTACAGCAAGGGGACGTTTTCCAGCACATTGCCCTGTTTGCCGAAGGAGGCCGGTCGGCGAATGGCGAAGTGCGGTCGTGACAATTCATCTTCGACCCAGGCCGGCAGCATGGCCAGCACGTCGCTAATGGCGACGATGCGTGTCGGTACGCCGAGCTCGCAGCGCACACCGGTCAGGGACAGGTACTCCGGACAGGCCGACAACTGCGACACGGGTTCGCAGGTCAAGGGCAGGTGAGGGTTGTCGACATGCATGCTCAGGTCCATGCGCGAGCCATAGGAGCTCTTTTCGGCTTCACGCTTGTGCTTGGGCGATACGTGGCGAAACACCGTATCGTCGTTTTCACCCTCGTAGGCCACCGGACGGGTTTGCAGGGTGTGCAGCACGGACAGGATAGCCCCGGCCAGTACCGACAGGTTCTCGATGCCCGGCGCCATGTCGTAGGGCGTGGCGGGCAGGTTCGGGTCCAGGGGCAGCCCCCTGACGATCATCGCCACCTCACGGGCCTTTGGAAAGTTGCGCAGCCGCTGGATTTTCTCGGCGCACAGGGCGCTCTCCAGCAATTGCCCCAAGGCCGGCATGCGCCGGATACCCGAGGCGCTGTCGGTCACGGCCAGCGATGCCAGGCCGGTTTGAAGTGTGCGCTGTTCTTCGAACGACACATGAACGTGCGGTATCTCCTGTCGGGTCGACGTGGCTGATTTTTGTCCCAGCCATTCACCCATTTCTTCACCGATAGGGGTTGCGGGTTTTCCGACTATTTCTTCCAGCTTTGACACGTCCTTCTGCTCCTGTTTGCCTACATCCTTGTGGGTTGAGCGGGAAGGTTAACGGAAGGGCCTTTTTTGTGTTGCAATGCCACGTTGTGAGAAGTGCAATGAGGTGGCGAGTGGCACTGGATATGTTAGGGGCGCTTGAAGCCTTCGCGGCGGTGGCTCGCAAGCGCAGCTTCGTCGCGGCGGCACGTGCTCTGGGGCGCTCCCCAAGCTCGCTGACCCGTGCTGTTCAAGCCCTGGAGGAAAGTGTCGGGGTCAAGTTGTTCAATCGCTCCTCCAATGCCGTGAGCTTGACCGAGGCGGGTGAGCGCTTGTTGCCCCACGCTTACAAAATGCTGGATCTGCAACGTGAGGCGGATGAAGATCTGGCCGGTCTCAGCGGCCTGGCCTGCGGCTGGATCCGCTTTTCTGCCCCCGAGTCTCTCGGACACGGGGTATTGCCGCGATTGATCGCGCAGTATGGCGAGCGTTATCCAGACGTGAACGTCGATGTGATTTTCACCGATGAGACCATTGACCCGGCCAAGAGCAAGCTGGACTTCTCGATTCGCGGCGCGTTTGCGCAATCCAGTGACCTGATCGGCTTTGCGCTCTGGAGTTATTCACGTTACCTGTATGCCAGCCCCGGGTATCTGGAGCTGCGCGGGATGCCCGACTCCATCGAGGCGCTGGAGGCGCACTCGCTGATCCTGCATACGGCACCGCGGATTCTCAAGGAGTGGAATTTTCGCAGTGAGGAGCAGGCCATCAGCTTGCGGGTTCATCCCAAGTTTCGCTTCAGCTCCGGTGTGGCGGTGTTCCAGGCGGCCCTGGCGGGCGTCGGGATCGCCCGCCTGGCGGACTGGTTGGCGGAGCCCGAAGTGGAAGCGGGGCACCTGCGCCGGGTCTGTCCCGAGTACAAGCTCACCTCCAGCGCCGGTGAGAGCCCGCAGATGCACGCGGTGTACCCCGCCGGGAATCTGCCGCTGCGGGTGAAGTCGCTGCTGGAGGTGATCCGTGGCTTTGGCGAAAGCCTTGATCGAAAGCATGCACTGACGCTCTAGGCGGCTGCCAGCCGCCGTCAGTTCTTGAATGCCGAGTGCTTTTTCCCTGGTCGCACAAGGCGAAGACCACGACACAGACCGCCCCGCCCGCCCCGCCGCGATCGCGAGGATCAGTGCCACGCCGTCGGTGGAATGGGTCGCCGAAGCCGACACCAGCGACAGAGCACCCCAGGGGGGCAGTCCACCGGGTGGTATGTCTGGCTTAGGTGTGGGAAGCGTAATTTTCGATACGCGCGCTACAGACCTTCAAGCGCTTGAGTGTCCCAGCGTTGGGCCTTGATGGCCTGGTAGAGCATGCCAATGGTCAGCGGGAGTTTGTCGCCGCGACCCTTTGGCCCTGCGTTTGAGGAACACATCGTAGCCGTCGGGTTGGAAGTAGCGATAGGTGTCTAGTCGATGGGCGGGGGAATGGCATGGCGTCCATTTACACCCCCAACCCCATAGATATTAGTTGCCGGAAAGCCGGAACGCGGGGGCCATGTTGTTTTGTTCACGCTTGGAAAGCCCCAACGCGTCGGCCACCGTTGACCATTGGCTGACGACTTCCTGGAAGTTCTCGATAATGTTGTCTGCGTCTGCGCGGCTGACACGGAAGTACTCGGCAACCTCGCGAGCGAGTTCAAGATCCAAGGCGTTGTCGGCGTCGGTGATGTTGAGTTTCAATCCATCGGTGTGTGCTACCGGGTTCATATCGTAGGCGTCAGACAGACGCCATCCCCGACCAGGATCAAGGATAAAACCGTGGTTGCGCAGGTGGTCGTCGGTATTGGATACCAGGATGTTGAACACAATGCGGGACCACAATTCGCGAAGATCTGCCTTGGTTTCCGAGCCGTGCTTTATGAGTACTTCAGCCAACTCCAGATAGCTGGCACCTACCGATGCATCGTCGCCGTCCACCCTATCGGTCATGGTCATGGCCGAGGCGAAGTGCAGTCGGCCACCTTTTTCGGTTCGGTCGAAGCGCTTGACCATGAAGCAGTGATGGTTGCTCGCGAAGCGATGCGCCATACCGGTCGCGACCCGCAGTCCGCAACTATTCGCCAAGGCGTTCACCACCATTTCCCAGCCTCCGACGTCATAGTCATCGCGAGTGCTTGGGAATTTTGCGATCCACAAATGACCAACCTCATCGGCGACGCTGGCCTTAGGTCTGGCTCCGCCCAATGAACCGCCGGGTGCAATCAGCATTCTCAGCCATTCGCGCCCGTCGGGAGATGTGTTGTCCGGATCGCTCTCCAAGGCGCGACTTGCCTGTTCCAAAGCGCGTAACTCGACGAAGGGCGGTGCGGCTAACCCATCGCGATCATCCAGAAAGTTGCCTTCGTCGTTGAGCTTGTAGCGGATCGCTCCTACCCGGTAACGGTCATGAACACCCAGGAGAAAGTCGGACTCGTACAGCTTGGTGCCATTAGGTGCCAAGCCTTCGCGGATGTCTCGTTCCAGCCGACGTTTCATCAGCAATTGGCCCCACCGATCCGGACTTGAGTCGGCAAATACGCCGAACCGGCTCTGATGTTGACCTGGGTACTGTCGGCCTTCAAAGAGCCCGATGCGGGGATCCAGTGATGTGAAACTCAATGCGGGGTCGGCCAGTGCTGCAGGGTCGTACTCAAACTCGAACACGTTAGAAGAACGAGTCGTTCTGACGTGGAGGAACCCAAGACGCCTTGGGCTGTTCAAGGATTCCCAATCGGCATAGACGGCGATCATCGTCATTTCTCACCTGCCGTAGGCGTGGGGTTTTTTTTCTTGGTCAACAGATTGGATAAAGACTGGGTGTTGATAGGGAAATCAGGAATACGATTCGAACCGGTGTCCGGCCTTCCAATCATTGGCGTCACCTTTTCCCCCGTCGGTGACGACGTTTTAACCGGAATCACGCTGCGCGCACTTCGACGTTTATTGGCTGCGAGGCTTGTTACAGGGCTTAATTGAGCATCCTGCAGTTGGCGTCCCACCTCATCAGCTGCGGCGAGCTTACTCAAGTCCTTTTCCAGGCCGAGCACCTGCATCACTGACAAATAGGCGCCAATCGTCACACCTGCTCTGCCTGACTCCAGAGAGCGCAGTGTCATCAGTGACATGCCAGCCCTCTCGGCGACTTGCTTGGATGTCAGCTTTCGGCGAAGTCGAGCGAGTTTCAGTCGCTCGCCAAACTCGCTGAGCAGCTTGGTCGCGGCGGGCAAGAGTGGCGCTGTTTTCTTAGCCATATGCCATTATTCCTTCATTTTTAAGCCTTAACTGCCAGAATAATAGCACTTAAGTGAAGGGGCGGAGTGGCCTCACCATGAATCTGTCATTGCTCAAAGGTCTCGTATGACTGGGATCTGCTATACGAGGATAACTGCCATTATTCCTGCTGAAATAGAGCTAAGCAGCCAGAATAATTGCACTTTGTGGTGTGTCTGGCTTAGGTGTGGGAAGCGTAATTGGCGATACGCGCGCTACAGACCTTCCAGCGCCTGAGTGTCCCAGCGTTGGGCCTTGATGGCCTGGTAGAGCATGCCGATGGTCAGCGGGAGTTTGTCACCACGACCCTTGGCTCTGCGTTTGAGGAACACATCGTAGCCGTCGGGTTGGAAGTAGCGGTAGGCGTCGTAGTCGATAAAGTCGATGGCGAATTGCTCGTTCAGCGCTTCGATCAAGTGCTCTGCGTCAGCGCCGTCGCAGCCAAGGTCGAGGTTGATCGAGGTGTGCAGACTGATGGTTTTGCGTTCAGGCAGGCCGAGTTCTTCGTGCAGCAGCTGCATGAGGAGTCGCATCGCTTGATCGTCGGGAAAGCCGATGGCGAGTTTCATGGTTAACAATCCGGTTGGGGCTTGCGGGGGGCTGACGTGCAGCCGGAATGACTGGGAGTTTACGGCCAACTCACCGAATCTAGCGCAGATGCTTGCCGATACAGCGTTTGAATATGTTCTCCAGACCCCGGTAGTCGCAGGCTACGGCGTCTATGTTGGCCGGGAGCCAATCGGTCTGTTTGACCAGCCACCAATCGACGGAGAAACCGGCATTGATGATGATTTGCTCGAACAGGATGCGTTGGGCTCGACCGTTGCCATCCCGGAAAGGGTGAATGACGTTGAGGTCGCCATAAGCTTCGGCAACCTTAACAACCAGATCGGTTTTAGTCGTACCGGTGAACCGGGAGGCTTTCTCCATGGCGCGGAATATTTTTTCGGCCTCAGGGACGATCCGTTCGGCTGTGCAGAACAGGGTATCGCCCTTCTGGATATTGACTGTCCTCAGCTCTCCGGCCCATTCGTAGACGTCCGAAAATAGAGTTTTATGAATGAGCTGAAAAAAGCTCAGGTCGTAGGGCGCAGGGAGTAGGCGAAATTTGCTGGCTGCGATTTCGGAGAGTTCTCGTTCAGCTTCCTGAAGGAGGTCTTCGTCATGAATATTGAGGAGGTTGCGCAGCACTCCACTATCTGGATAGCGATAAGGATCCTGGCTGCCCCCATATTTATCCGGCATTAGCTTGGGTTCTTGAAGTATTTGCTGAGTACGGCTTCCCGGGTGGGGAGCGGTTTATCGGCGTCGGCACGTGTTGTGTCAAAGCCTTCCAGACGCAGACTTGCCAAGTAGTTTGACCGGCGGATCTTGTCGTAATGATCCCGCTTTTGCTCAAACGTCAGTTTGCTCATCACATCTGCCTCACCGTGCAAGACCCAATTGTAGTTCAAACGATCAGGGCCGGCCGTCTCTGGGGCTAGGGTCCGTTCCTGAAAGGCGAGCGGCTGTAAGAGATCGTTAGACCGCGCGGTTCAGCCTGTATCATTGCGTATCCTTTTTGCGCCCGACCTTTTCTCGACCCGCTGAATATGCCGGCTAGGCTTCAGGCATCTCAGCGGTCAACGGAGTGACAGCTTATGCACAACACCCTTGAACAGGTCTTTGGTTATCCACAGTTTCGGCCCGGCCAGGAGGTGGCGGTCAGTGCGGTGTTGGCCGGGCGGTCGGCGGCGGCGATTTTTCCTACCGGGTCCGGCAAGTCGTTGTGTTATCAACTATCGGCCTTGTTGCTGCCGAACCTGACGCTGGTGGTCTCGCCGTTGCTGGCGTTGATGCAGGACCAGTTGGCGTTCTTGGCGCGCCATGGCATTGCGGCGGCGAGTATCGATTCGGCGCAGAGCCGCGATGACGCCAACGACGTGATGGTGCGGGCGCGGTCCGGCGAGTTGAAGATTTTGATGATCTCCGTGGAGCGCCTGAAGAACGAACGCTTCCGCAACTTTTTGCAGCAGGTGCCCATCTCGCTGCTGGTGGTGGACGAGGCGCACTGTATATCGGAGTGGGGGCATAACTTCCGTCCGGATTATTTGAAGCTGCCGGCCTATCAGCGTCAGTTCAACATTCCTCAAGCGTTGCTACTGACCGCCACAGCAACGCCTAAGGTGATCGCCGACATGCAGGCGAAATTCGCCATCGCCCCGGCGGATGTGGTGACCACCGGTTTCTACCGACCCAATCTCAACCTGTTGGTGGAGCCGGTGCGCGGCCAGGACAAGCGTCGGCGTTTGGTCGAGTGGATGGGCCAGCGCGCCGGGCAGCCGAGCATCGTCTACGTCACGTTGCAGAAAACTGCCGAACAGATCGCTCAGCACTTGAGTCAGCACGGCATTCAGGCCGAGGCTTATCACGCCGGTTTACCCCATGAGCAACGCGAAGCGATTCAGCGGCGGTTCATGGGTGGGCAGTCCAACTGCATCGTCGCCACCATCGCCTTCGGCATGGGCATCGACAAGAGCGACATCCGCAACGTGGTGCATTTCGATTTGCCGAAATCCATCGAAAACTACAGCCAGGAAATCGGCCGTGCGGGGCGTGACGGGCAACCGTCCGACTGCCTGGTGCTGGCCAACCGTGACAGCCTCAACGTGCTGGAGAATTTCGTTTACGGCGATACGCCGGAGCTGGACGGTATTCGTTGTGTGCTGGACGAACTGCAAGCGGCCAGCCCCGATGGTCAGTGGGAGTTTCTGCTGGGGCCGTTGGCGGATCAGAGCAACATTCGTCAGTTGCCGCTCAAGACCTTGCTGGTGCAGCTGGAACTGCGTGGTTTGATCGCGCCGCGTTATGCCTACTTTGCTGAGTACCGCTTCAAGTTTTTGGTCGAACCCGAAGCCTTGCTGGCGCGTTTCGAGGGCGAGCGGCGGGACTTTGTTTCGGCGATTATCCAGACGTCGAGCCGCGCCAGGACCTGGGCTACGGTGAATTTCGATGCGCTGTATCTACAGCATCAGGCCGAGCGTAACCGCGTGGTGAAGGCGCTGGATTACTTCCAGGAAAAGGGCTGGGTGGAGCTTGAAAGCAAGCAAATGACCGAGGTCTACAGCCTGCTGGTGACGGATTTCGATGCGCAGTCATTGAGCGCCGAATTGCACGCCTACTTCACGCAGCATGAACGCACTGAGATCGCGCGGATCCACGCGATGCTCGATCTGTTCGCTACCGAGCGTTGCCTCGGTTATCGACTGGCGCAGTACTTCGGCGATGAAAACGCGCCGCAACAGTGCGGGCATTGTTCAGTGTGCCACGGTCAGGTTGCACGTCTGCCAGAGCCTCCTGAATTGCCGGCGCTTGTGGATAAAAACTTCCGGGCACTGTGCGGCGACTTTATCCACAGGCATGAGCAGTACAACGGCAGCCTGCCGGGTGCGGAACGGCTGACGCGGTTTTTGTGCGGCATCAGCGTGCCGCTGTTCACCAAGCTCAAGGCGCGGGCAATTCCGGGGTTTGCGGCGTTGGAGGATTACCCGTATGCGGGAGTGAGAGCGTGGGCTGGAACTCATTTGGCCGGATGATCGCGATCTCGTAGCAGCTGCCGAAGGCTGCGTCCGGCCACGAAGCGGTCGTAAACCTGACACCTTGTTTCCAGGTAAAGATTGAGTCGCCCGGATTGCGTCCGCTTCGTGGCCGGACGTAGCCTTCGGCAACTGCTACAGGGGGTGTGTCGTCTATGAGATATCAGACCGAAAATCCATTCGCTGAATGCCGTTCGATATTCAGCGCGCCGCGGTGATCGGTGCGGGCACCATGGGCCGTGGCATTGTGATGTGCCTGGCTAACGTCGGGGTGCCGGTGCAATGGGTGTACCTCAATGGCTACGGATTCCCGGCGGACAACGGTGGGCCGATGGCCTGGGCGGATCAGCAGGGCCTGGCGAATATCCATGAACGCTTGTTGCGGTTGGAGGCGGAGCAGGGCGATCTGTGGAAGCCGGCTCGGTTGATTGGAGAGTTGGCGGCGGTGGGTAAAGGGTTTGCGGATCGGTAGACTCGCTGATCGTTCCCACGCGGACGGTTCGACGCCTATTTATCCGAGAGACCACTCAATGACCGACCAAATGCCGCAGCGCGCGGATTACCGTTACTTTCAGCCGATCATCACCCGGTGGCACGATAACGACGTTTACGGCCATGTGAACAATGTCACCTACTACAGTTTTTTCGACACGGCGGTGAACACCTACCTGATCGAAGTCGGTGGACTGGATATTCATGACGGTGAGGTGGTGGGTTTTGTGGTGAGTTCGGCGTGCGATTACTTCGCCTCGATTGCTTTCCCCGAGCGCATTGAAATCGGCCTGCGGGTGGGCAAACTGGGCAATAGTTCGGTGCAGTACGAGTTGGCAGTGTTTAAAGCGGGTGAGGAAGACGCCTGTGCGGCAGGGCGGTTCGTGCATGTGTTTGTGGATCGGGCGTCGAATCAGCCGGTGGCGATTCCTGCCGGGTTGCGCGGGGCGTTGGAGCAGTTGGTGGTGTGAGGTCGTCAGCTACAGCGAGGATTTCTGTAGCCGCTGCGCAGGCAGCGGCTACAGGCTGCATATCAATCCCGGTCGCGATAATACCGGTGATGCTTGTGATGCCCATAGGCATGACCGCGACCGCGATGGTCGTCGTCGTCGCGGTAGTAGCGGCGACCATCATGCCCACGACCGCCACGGTCGTCGTCATAGCTGCTGTTGCCCATATGGTTACCCAGCGCACCGCCCAAGCCGCCGCCGGCTGCTGAGCCGATCAGGCTGCCGGAGGTGCCGCCCATGCTGCGGCCAACCACGTTGCCGCCCGCGGCACCGAGTGCGCCGCCAATGGCCGCTTGGCCACGGCTGCGTCTGTCGGCTCCGACCGCACTACCGCCTGCGCCGCCCAAGGCTGCGCCAATGGTGGAACCGGTGTTGCCACCTAGCGACTGACCGACGACCGAGCCTAGAACCCCGCCCAATGCGCCGCCCACGCCTGCTTCGGCGGTGCCTCCGGCAGAAGCAATGCCACTGACCAAGCTAAGGGACAACAAGAGAATCGAGGAGTACTTCATGGCGGAGCCTCAAGGGGATGACGGCGCGATCCTGAGGCTGTGTCGTACCCGTTACAATCGAAATCCGACGAATAACACGACTTGAACACAATTCTATAAGTTACTGTTTTTAGGCGGAACTTAAGTGTTTTTCGCCGGTCTTTAGCTACTTGTTACAGGCCGATTTTATGCAAAGTCGGCCTTTTTTATGGGCGTTTGAAAAGTTGGGCGATCCGCGGTGACCTGAAAAGATCGCAGCCTGCGGCAGCTCCTACGCCGACCGCATACATCCGTGAAATTTCAGACATACACCCATTCTGTAGGAGCTGCCGCAGGCTCGGGCCGCGTTCGGACGATCTTTTGATCCTGCTTTACGCCGACTTCGCCATGATCAGCCCGTTATCGCTCGCCGCTTCCAACCGAATCGCGACGAACTTCGATGTTGGTGTGTGGCTGCCGTCACCAGTGCTTTCCAGAGGGACCAGCGGGTTTACTTCCGGATAGTAGGCGGCTGCTTGCCCTGCGGGGATATCGAATGCCAGCAAGGTGAAGCCCTTGACCCGACGTTCGCGACCGTCATCCCAGATCGACACGATGTCAGCCTTCTGACCGGGTTTGAAGCCCAGACGAATGATGTCGGCTTCGTTGACGAACAGCACGTCACGCTGACCTTTGACGCCACGATAACGGTCGTCCAGACCATAAATGGTGGTGTTGTACTGATCGTGGGAACGCATCGATTGCATGATCAGGTCTGGCAGCACGCCAGTGGCGCGTGTGCGCTCGTGGACCAGATCGACCGGCAGGATATTCGCGCGGAAGTTGGCGCGGCCTGACGGGGTGTTCCAGCGGCGTGCACCGGCAGAGTTGCCCAGGTAGAAACCGCCTGGGTTTTCAATACGCTGGTTGAAGTCTTTGAAGCCAGGAATGGTGTCGGCGATCAGGTCGCGGATGCGGCGGTAGTCGGCGACCACCCAGTTCCAGTCCACCGGATGTGCGCCCAACGTGGCGGCGGCGATACCGGCAATGATCGACGGCTCAGAACGCATTTGTCTGGACAGCGGCTGCAACTGGCCGTTGGAGGCGTGGACCATGCTGAACGAGTCTTCCACGGTCACCGCTTGCGGGCCTTCGGTTTGCAGGTCGATGTCGGTACGGCCCAGGCACGGCAAGATCAGCGCTTCTTTACCATGAGCCAAATGGCTGCGGTTGAGCTTGGTGCTGATCTGCACGGTGAGGTCGCAGTTGCTCAGCGCCTGAAAGGTCCGCGGGCTGTCTGGGGTGGCTTGGGCGAAATTGCCGCCCAGGCCGATAAAGACTTTTGAGCGACCGTCGAGCATCGCGTGGATCGCTTCGACGACGTTGTGACCATTTTCGCGCGGTACTTTGAACTGGAAACGCCGTTCCAGCGCATCGAGGAAGAACGCTGGCGGGCGTTCGTTGATGCCCATGGTGCGGTCGCCCTGCACGTTACTGTGGCCACGCACCGGACACAGGCCTGCGCCTGGTCGGCCAAGGTTGCCGCGCAGTAGCATCAGGTTGGCGATTTCCTGGATGGTCGGTACCGAATGGCGATGCTGGGTGATGCCCATCGCCCAGCACATGATCACGTTCTTGGCCTTGGCGTACATGCGCGCGGCTTGTTCGATATCGGTCAAGGGCAGCCCGGACTGCTCGATGATCTGTTCCCAAGGGGTGTCGTCGATGGCGGCCAGATAATCGAGCACACCACCGGTGTGTTCGTTGAGGAAGTCGTGGTCGAACACTGCCGGTTCGTTCGCCAGCTGTGCTTCGCGTTCCCATTGCAGCAGGAATTTGGCCATGCCCCGCAGCAACGCCATGTCGCCGCCCAAAGCGGGCCGGAAATAGGCGGAGTTGGTCGGACGATCACTGTTGGTGAGCATTTCGATCGGGTTTTGCGGGTGTTGGAAGCGTTCCAGCCCGCGCTCTTTGAGCGGGTTGACGCAGATCACTTGAGCGCCGCGTTTTACGGCTTCGCGCAGCGGTTCGAGCATTCGTGGATGGTTAGTGCCGGGGTTTTGCCCCAGGACGAAAATCGCATCGGCGTGTTCGAAGTCGTCGAAGGTCACCGTGCCCTTGCCCACACCGACGCTTTGCGCCATGGCCACACCGCTGGCCTCGTGGCACATGTTCGAGCAGTCGGGGAAGTTGTTGGTGCCATAGGCGCGCACGAACAGCTGATAAAGGTACGCCGCTTCGTTACTGGCCCGGCCCGAGGTATAGAACTCGGCCTGATCGGGGCTGTCGAGGTTCTGCAGGTGTTTGCCGATCAGGGCAAAAGCCGCTTCCCAACTGATGGGTGTGTAGCGGTCGGTTTCAGCGTCGTAACTCATCGGCTCGGTGAGACGGCCCTGGTATTCGAGCCAGTAATCACTTTGCTCCAGCAGCGAGCTGACGCTGTGTTTGGCGAAGAAGGCGCCGTCGACACGGCGCTTGGTGGCTTCCCAGTTGACCGCTTTGGCGCCGTTTTCGCAGAACTTGACCATGCCGCTTTCCGGCGAGTCGCCCCAGGCGCAACCCGGGCAGTCAAGGCCGCCATTCTGGTTGGTCTTGAGCATCATGCGGATGTTTTTCAGAGCATTGTCGCTGGTCAACCAGGCTTGAGCGACACTGATCAGTGCGCCCCAACCGCCGGCCGCGCCTTTGTAGGGCTTGTAATGCTTGTAGCGCGGGGTTGGTTTTTGGTCGGATTGAAGATGAGTGCTCACGCTTGATTTTCCATCGAAGGGCTATAGACCCGCGGCGCACTTTTCTGCGGCAGGTGGATGAGATTGAGGTTGTGTCGGCGCGCCCACTGCAGGGCCAGGCCGGTGGGCGACGACAGGCTGACTAAGGTCTGAATGCCTGCGCGCAAGACTTTCTGGATCAATTCCAGGCTGCAACGGCTGGTGACAATGGCCAGGCCGCCAGAGGTCGGGATGTTCTGCCGGATCAGCGCGCCGATCAGCTTGTCGAGGGCGTTGTGCCGACCGATGTCTTCGCGACCCAGTAGCAGTTCGCCCTGGTTGTTCATGAACACTGCCGCATGCACCGCGCCGCTGTGCTGGCCCAAGGGCTGGAAGGCACTGATGCGCTGACGCAACCCGTCGAGCCACTCGGACGGCGGCAAGGGCGCGCCGGGCAACACCTTCAGATCAGGCAATGCCTGCTCAACTGCTTCTACGCCGCAGAGCCCGCAACCGCTGGTGCCGGCCAGTTGGCGACGTTGCTGTTTGAGGTTCCAGAAGGCGCGGCTGGAGATTTGCACTTGCGCGTATTGCGCCGAGCCGGATCCGCTGAGTTGCAGGTCGTAGATGTCGGAGGCGTCGGCAATGATGCCGCTGCCCAGGCTAAAGCCGACGATGAAGTCCTCAAGGTCGCTCGGGGTGACCAGCATCACTGCCTGGCTGATGCCGTTGTAGGCAATCGCCAATGCAACTTCCTCAGCGAGCGCAGTGCTGGCCGATTCGGTTTGCTCAAGGTTGCAGTAGCAGTAACTCTGACTGGCGGCGGGCGCAGGCGTTTCAAGGGCAGGCGCCGCGCGGGACGGGCGCTTGGCGTTCATGGGTATTACCGGCAGTTTCAGGTCGTATTGACTACTGATAAGACTAGGCGCGTCAAAGTGTCGCGTCTAATCGCTAATACTGATCTGCCGATAGATGCCGTCGATCAAGAGTCCGTCAGCGATTTCTGATACAGCGCAAAACAGGCCTCGGCCAAGGCTGAGCGTGGCGTGCCGCGGCGCATGATTAGGCCAAGGCGGGCGAGGGTCTGGGCGTTTTCAATCGGTTGCAGACGCAGGTCGTCGGTCAAGGCTTCAAGGCCGCCTTCCAGGGGCATCACCGCGCAGCACAGACCACCGTGTACCGCTTGTAACAACTGATGGACCGCGTCGGTTTGCAGCAGCGGTTGCGGGTTGAGGCCGCGGCTGTGGAAGTTGTGGTCGATGGACTGGCGAAAGTGCATGCCGCTGGTGAGCATGCCCAGCGGCAACTCGATCAGCGACTCCCAGCTCAAGGGTTTTTCGCCGAAGCTGAAGAAGCGTTGGTCGTAGAGCAGGCCCATGCGGGTTTCGCTAAAGGCCAACGAGTCGAAGCGTTCGCTGTCCAGCCGCTCCAGGTACGAAACGCCGAGGTCGAGGCGATTGCTCGCCAGTTGCTCAAGAATGTCCTCGGAGCTCAACGCCGAGAGTTCGAAGCGCAGGATCGGGTGTTCCTTGTGCAGGCGTTGCATCAGTGGCAGCGGGTCGAAACTCGACAGTGGCACCACGCCCAGACGTAAGGTCCCGACCAGATTGCCGCGACAGGCTGCGGCTTCGGCTTGCAGACCGTCGTAGGCCGCCAGCACAGTGCGGGCCCAGGCCAGTACGCGCTCGCCTGGTGCGGTAAAACTTTCAAAGCGTTGACCACGGTTGACCAACTGCAGCTCAAGCTCTTCTTCGAGGCTGCGCAGGCGCATGGATAAGGTTGGCTGGGTGATGTGGCAGCGGGCGGCGGCCTGGCCGAAGTGACGGGTTTCGTCGAGGGCGATGAGGAATTTCAGCTGTTTGATGTCCATCGTCGCTCCAGGGCGCAGGCAAGGGCGGAATTCTAACGCGCTTGCGGGGAACTTGAGTCATTGGTCGGATCGCAACCTCGTCCTTGGCCATCGCGGGCAAGCCTCGCTCCTACGGATCGCGCTATCTGTGGGAGCGAGCTTGCTCGCGATGAAGGCGACTCGGTCTAGAGCCCTTCAATCAACTCCCGATAATCCCCCACCGCCGCAAATTCTGCGGTGTCTTTGGGCCCTTTGCGGCTGTCCGGTTGGCTGACCGCCAGCAGATGCCCGACGCCAAAATCTCGCGCGCTACGCAGGATCGGCAAGGTGTCATCGATAAACAGGCTGCGAGCCGGGTCGAAGCCGATATCGGCTTGTAAGGCATCCCAAAACTGCGGGTTTTCCTTGGCGAAGCCGTAATCGTGGGAGCTGATCAACCGCTCGAAATACGGCGCCAGTTCGATTTTTTCCAGCTTCAATGACAGCGAATCGCGGTGGGCGTTGGTGATCAGTACCACGCGCTTGCCGGCCTGTTTGATCGCGGCCAGAAAAGTGTTGGCGTCGGGGCGCAGGGCAATCAAATGGGCGGTTTCCAGTTTCAGTTCACGCACCGGCAGTTTCAGCTCCGCGCTCCAGAAGTCCAGGCAATACCACTGCAACTGGCCGGCGTTGTGCTCGAACAATGGCTGCAACTCAAGCTCGGCCATGGCCCGGCTCACACCATGCAACTCGGCATAGCGCTGGGGCAGGTGCTCCATCCAGAAATGGTTGTCGTAGTGCAGGTCCAACAGCGTGCCGTCCATATCCAGCAGAACGGTATCGATGTCGCGCCAGGGCAATGAGGGCATGGAAAGCTTCTCGAACAGTAGAAAGATATCCGACACAAACAATCGGGAAGTCCGGGTACGGACTGATTTGAAAGCGTAGAGAGTGATGCGCGCAGTAGCTTTCAAACAGCCTGTATAGTAACGCGTTCACGCCAAGGAGCTTGTCATGCGCCAGAAACCCACCGTACTCGCCCGCGAGATCGTCGCCACTAGCCGTTTGTTCTGCGTCGAAGAGCTGCAATTGCGCTTTTCCAACGGCGTCGAACGCACCTATGAGCGATTGGTCAGCAGGGGTGCCGGTTATGGCGCAGTGATGATCGTGGCGATGGTCGATGACGAGCATGCGGTATTGATCGAAGAGTATTGCGGCGGCACTGGCGAGTACGAACTGTCTTTGCCCAAGGGCCTGATCGAGCCGGGCGAAGATGTGCTGGCGGCGGCCGAGCGAGAGCTCAAGGAGGAGGCCGGTTTCGGCGCGCGTCAACTTGAGCATCTGACTGAGCTGTCGTTGTCGCCCGGTTACATGAGCCAGAAGATTCAAGTGGTCCTGGCGACCGATCTTTACGAAGAGCGACTTGAGGGCGACGAGCCTGAGCCGATGCGCGTGGATCGCGTCAACCTGCGGGAATTGTCTGCTCTGGCGCAGAACCCGCAATTCACTGAAGGTCGTGCCTTGGCGGCGTTGTACCTGGCCCGTGATCTGCTGACCGAGCGCGGGGTGTTTCAACCATGAGTGTGCTCTCCATGAATTCCCCCCATCCGTTACTGGCCCCGGTCATCGAACTGGCGCTTCAGGCCGGTGAAGCCATCTTGCCGTTCTGGCGCTCCGGCGTAGCGGTCACCGCCAAGATCGATGACTCGCCAGTGACCGTGGCTGACATGGCTGCTCATCATCTGATCCTCGCGGGCCTGACGGCGTTGGACCCGAGCATCCCGGTGCTCTCGGAAGAGGACGCCGACATCCCGCTGAGCACGCGTGCCGGTTGGCAGCGCTGGTGGCTGGTGGATCCGCTGGATGGGACCAAGGAATTCATTTCCGGCAGTGAGGAATTCACGGTCAACATCGCGCTGATCGAGCAAGGTCGCGTAGTGTTCGGCGTGGTGTCGATGCCGACCAATGGTCGCTGCTATTTCGGCGGTGCTGGCCTGGGTGCCTGGCGTGCAGACAAAGATGCTCAGCCGACGCCGATCCATGTCCGGGACGTTCCGCCAGTAGGTGAAGCGTTTACCGTGGTTGCCAGCCGTCGACATTCGAGCCCTGAGCAGGAGCGTTTGCTGGCCGGTCTGAGCGACAGCCTGGGTGAGCTGCAACTGGCAAATATCGGCAGCTCGTTGAAGTTCTGTCTGTTGGCGGAGGGGGCTGCCGATTGTTATCCACGCTTGGCGCCGACGTCTCAGTGGGACACCGCCGCTGCGCAGGGTGTGCTGGAAGGAGCAGGTGGCGAGGTGTTGAATTTGAGCGGCGAGCCGTTCAGTTATCCAGCGCGTGAATCTCTATTGAATTCATTTTTCCTGGCGTTGCCGGCCAAAGCCGCATGGCGGGATAAGTTGTTGGTGTTGGCCCGGACTTGAAAGTCAGATCCAAAATCCACCCCTCACCCTAGCCCTCTCCCCAGAGGGGCGAGGGGACTGATTGGCGGTGTTCTTTAGAGTTACTGCGACCTGAGAGCCCGAGTCGAACATGCCTTCTGCAAGCAACATCAATCGGCACCCTTTCCCCCTCTCCTCTTTGGGGAGAGGGCTGGATCTTGAAATCAGCGCCAAGATTACCGATGCAACACGTACTGCCCGGTAAACCGTACGGCGTCCTCTTCGCTGCCGACGTTGACGATGCGTGAATGCAGCGTCAGCCGCGCTCGTCCGTAGCGCTGGTACGTCGCGAGAAACTTCTTCCATACCGCCACACTTGGCGCATCGCAGATTGCCGTCGCATCGGTCGTGACCGGCAATGGATAGCTGATGTGCCCTTCCTGAATCACGATATGCCCGTCTTCGATACCTTCTTCACGCAAGCGTAAATGCAGCCAACCCCAGCCGGCCAGTACCGCACCGCAGTACAGGCTGCCGCCGAACATGGTGCTTTTGTGGTTGACGTTGGCTTCCAGCGGCAGGTGCAGATGCAGTTGTTGCTCTCGCCACTCAAGCACTTTGAGGCCCATGTCCCGCGTGAGGGGGATGTCGTGATGGAGGATTGATTCCAGGTAACGACTGTTGCGGCTCATGCATGGACCTCTTTTTTCAGAATGCTTTTTTCAAGATTAGTCGGCGAGTCTCAATCGAGTTCGTCAGCGCTGCTGTTGGCGCCGCCGTCGGCGAAGTTCAGACCGTGTTTGCGCAGTTTGTCATGCAAGGTTTTGCGCGGAATGCCCAAGGCTTCGGCGAGGCTGCGCAGCGAACTGTGGGAGTGCGCCAGCTCGGCGGCGATCAAGGTTTTCTCGAAGTTTTCCACTTGCTCGCTCAGGCCGCCACTGATGTTTGCAGTGATCGGCGCAACGCTGCCGTCCGGGGCGCTGTTATCCAGGGCCAGTTCCAGGCCGAGGGCGAAGCGTTCAGCAACATTCTGCAGTTCGCGCACATTGCCTGGCCAGTTATGGCGCAACAGTAATGCCCGTTGCCCCGGTTGCAGTTCGTGGGGCGGCAGGCCATGGCGGGTGCTGGCTTCATCGGCGAAATGCTGGAACAGCATCAGCGCGTCTTCGCCGCGCTCGCGCAGCGGTGGGATGCGCAGCGGCGCGACGTTCAAACGGTAATACAAGTCGGCGCGAAAGCGCCCCTGATCCGCTGCTTGGCGCAGGTCTTCCTTGGTCGCGGCGATGATGCGGATATCCAGCGGGATCTGTTGATTACCGCCCAAGCGCTCGACCACCCGCTCTTGCAGCAAGCGCAGCAGTTTGACCTGGACATCCAGGCTCATGCTTTCGATTTCATCGAGGAACAGCGTGCCGCCGTTGGCGAACTCGAACTTGCCGATGCGGCGCTTTTGCGCGCCGGTGAAGGCTCCCGGTTCATGGCCGAACAACTCGCTCTCCACCACCGACTCCGCCAGGGCTCCGGCGTTGATCGCAACAAACGGCCCGCCGCGACGGTTCGACAGGTCGTGCAGCGCGCGGGCCACCACTTCCTTGCCGGCACCGGTCTCACCGAGGATCAACACATCGGCTTTGGTCGCCGCCAGGGCACCGATCTGTTCGCGCAAACGCAGCATTGGCGCCGACTGCCCTACCAGCCGCGTGCTCAGTTCATTACGGTCGCTCAGGGCCAGGCGCAGGCTGCGGTTGTCCAGCACCAGCCGGCGCAGCGCCAGGGCGCGGCGCACGCTGTCGAGCAGGGCGTCGCTGGCGAAGGGTTTCTCCAGAAAGTCATAGGCCCCGGCACGCATCGCTTGCACCGCCAGCGGCACGTCGCCGTGACCGGTGATCAGTAGCACCGGCAGCTCCGGGTCTTGCTCGTGCAGTTCGCTCAGCAGTTCGAGGCCATCCATGCCGGGCATGCGAATGTCGC
This sequence comes from Pseudomonas sp. F220, assembly GCF_057813935.1. NCBI lineage: Bacteria > Pseudomonadati > Pseudomonadota > Gammaproteobacteria > Pseudomonadales > Pseudomonadaceae > Pseudomonas > Pseudomonas sp. F220. The sequence goes on along the minus strand of NZ_JBVASJ010000023.1, from coordinate 4,793 downwards.
TGACCACCACGCCCGGCCAGTCGCGCTCAAGACGTCCGGCCAGGCCCTTGGCCTCAGCCAGCGGCAGGATTTTCAGCCCGGCGAGGTCGAGGGTCTGGCTCAGGGCCTGACGCAAATGTGGATCGTCGTCGATCAGCACCACCTGGATGCGGTTGTCGATGGCGTTGCTCATGCGCTGCGGTCCTCGGATGGTTGCAGATTGACTCCTGGCGCACCGGCGCGCAGTCGCAGGGTTAGCAGGGCGCCGCCATCGCGGTGGTTGGCGAACGACAGTTCACCACCGAAAGCGCGCATCAGGGTGTCGCAGATCGCCAATCCCAGCCCGAGCCCTTGGGTGCGGGTCTTGGTGGTGTAGAAAGGCTCGCTGGCGCGGCCTAGGGCCTCCATGCAAAACCCCGGGCCGTTATCGCGAATGTACAGATTGACGCCATCGGCGGTGGATTCGGCACTCAACCAGAGTTTGCGCGGCGGGCCTTTTTCGGTCAGCGCGTCGAGGGCGTTGGCCAGCAGGTTGCCGAGCACCTGGCGCAGGCGGGTTTCTCCGGCCTGAACCCAAAGAGTGGCGGCCGGCAGGTCGCGGATCAGTTCGACTTCCATGGCGCGTCTGCGCTTGGCCAGCAAGGCTAGCGCGTCGTCCAGCGCCGGTTGCAGGGCGACGCTTTCCGGCGCGTGGCGGTCGCGGCGGGCGAAGGCCCGCAAGTGGGCGATGATCGAGGCCATGCGCCCGGTCAGTTCGCTGATCAGTTTCAGGTTACCGCGAGCGTCGTCGGTGCGTTCGTGATCGAGCAGCACTTCGGCGTTTTCCGCATAACTGCGGATCGCTGCCAGCGGTTGATTGAGTTCGTGGCTGATGCTCGCCGACATCGTGCCGAGCGCCGACAGTTTGCCGGCCTGTACCAGATCATCCTGAGCGCGCACCAGTTCTTGCTGAGCCTGTTCGCGTTCCAGCACTTCCTGTTTGAGGCGACGGTTGAGGCCTTCGAGGTCGCTGGTGCGTTCGGCGACGCGCATTTCCAGCTCGCGGCGGGCCTTGGCTTCGAAAGCGATGCGCTCCAGGTAATGCCGTCGGCGCTGCATCATCAGACCGAGCAGCAGCATCAACACCAACAGCATCGCGCCGCCGACCGCGACCACGGTGCGCACCGGCCTGTCGATCAAGGTTCGCGGGGCGAGGATACTGACGCTCCAGCCGGTTTCTTCGATTCGCTGGGTCTGGGTCAGCCAGGCGTTCTGGTTCAGGTCCAGCGGTTGCGGGTCGCGGGTCGGGTAAGGCTGGACCGTGATAATCGCCTTGCGTTCTTCGTCGGTCAGCGGGCGGGTCGCACGAAAGCGCCATTCCGGCCGAGAGGTAAGAATCACCACACCGTTGTGGTCAGTCATCAGCATTTGTTCGGGGGTTTTGCCCCACAGGCTTTCGGTGAGATCGAGGTCGACTTTGACCACCAGCACCCCGATGATCCGCTCGCCATCGCGTACGGCACCGGCAAAGAAATAACCGCGTTTGGCAGAGGTCGTGCCCTGACCAAAGAAACGCCCCAGGCGACCGGCCATGGCCTCACTGAAATACGGCCGAAAGGAGAAATTGCGCCCAACGAAGCTGTCGTGTTTGTCCCAGTTGGACGCGGCCAGGGTCTTGCCGGTGGTGTCCATCAAGTACATGACTTCGGCGCCAGTCTGGGCGCAGATGTCTTTGAGCAGACGGTTGGCGTTGTCCTGGCTGATGCTCTGGCCCGGCGCGGCAAGGGCCGCACGCAAGGCCGGCAGATCACCGAGGATTTGCGGCAGCACTTCGTAGCGATGCAGCGTGCCCAGCAGGTTGGCGACGTACAGGTCGAGGATCTGACGGTTTTGCCCCACCAGTTCGCTGCGGTAGTAACGTTCGGCCAGGTGCTCCAGCGGCCACAGCAATGGCGCCAGGCACAGTGCGAGCAGTGCCAGACTGCGCCAGCGAGGTCTGCGGGGGAGGGTCGGAGTCATGGGGGTCGAGCGCCTGTGGGTACAGGCGCATTATGCCTAGCCGCGAACGAGAACGCTCACGGGAACAGATCGGCCTCTTGAAGGGTTTTGCCGGCCAGATCCTTCGCTGACAGCTGGGGTGTTTCAGTGAGCTGCCAGTCAATGGCCAGGGTCGGGTCGTCCCAGCGAATGCAACACTCGGCTGATGGCGTGTAGTAGTCGGTGGTTTTGTAGAGAAATTCAGCGAAGTCGCTCAGCACCACAAAACCGTGGGCGAAACCTTCCGGAACCCAGAGTTGGCGATAGTTTTCTGCCGACAAACGTACGGCAACCCAGCGACCGAAATTCGGCGAGCTGCGACGGATGTCCACCGCTACGTCGAGTACTTCACCAGCGGTGACGCGCACCAGTTTTCCCTGAGTATTTTCAAGTTGGTAGTGCAAACCTCGCAGCACACCTTTTTGCGAGCGGGAATGATTGTCCTGAACAAATTGCGTGTTCAGGCCGGTCGCTTTCTCGAAAGCCTTGGCATTGAAGCTTTCGTAGAAAAAGCCGCGCTCGTCACCAAACACCTTGGGTTCGATGATCAGAACACCGGGCAGGTCGGTGGTGACTACATTCATTGGTTTTCTCCAGCAATAGTGAACAGGTAACGGCCGTGGTCGGCTTGCCCAAAGAGTGGGCATGATAGAGCAGTACCTTGATCAGGCGATCAGATCTTTGAAGTCGCTGGCGCCCAGGCGTTCGCCTTGATAGCTGCCGTCCTGAACCCGCTGGCACCACTCCAGGTTATCCAGATACCACTGCACGGTTTTGCGCAGACCGGTTTCGAAGGTCTCCTCGGGAACCCAGCCCAGTTCGCGTTCGATTTTGCTGGCATCGATGGCGTAGCGCAGGTCGTGGCCCGGACGGTCCTTGACGAAGGTGATCAGATCGGCAAATTTTGCAACGCCAGCCGGGCGCTGTGGCGCCAACTCTTCCAGCAGGCTGCAAATGCCGCGCACCACGTCGATGTTCTTCTGCTCGTTATGACCGCCGATGTTGTAGGTCTCCCCGACCACACCTTCGGTGACCACTTTGAGCAGCGCCCGAGCGTGGTCTTCGACGAACAACCAGTCGCGCACTTGCAGACCGTTGCCGTACACCGGCAGCGGTTTGCCCGCCAGTGCGTTGAGGATCACCAGCGGAATCAGCTTCTCGGGGAAATGGAACGGCCCGTAATTGTTCGAGCAGTTGGTCAACAGCACGGGCAAACCGTAGGTGCGCTGCCAGGCGCGAACCAGGTGGTCGGACGCGGCTTTGCTGGCCGAATACGGAGAGCTCGGAGCATAAGGCGTGGTTTCGGTGAACAGGTCATCGACGCCATGCAGGTCGCCGTAGACCTCGTCGGTGGAGATATGGTGAAAACGGAAGGCGCCTTTCTCGGGATCGGCCAATGTCTGCCAATAGGCGCGAGTGGCCTCCAGCAGGCTGTAGGTGCCGACGATGTTGGTCTGGATAAAGTCCGACGGGCCGTCGATGGAGCGGTCGACATGGGACTCGGCCGCCAAATGCATGATGGCATGGGGCTGGAACCGCGCGAGCACCGCGCTGACGGCGGCCCGGTCGACGATATCGGCCTGCACGAACTCATAGCGGGTATCGGTCGCAATGCTGGTCAGCGACTCCAGATTGCCGGCATAGGTCAGCTTGTCCAGGTTGAGCACTTCGTGTTCGGTGTGCTGAATCAGATGGCGGATCAAGGCCGAACCAATAAAACCGGCGCCGCCGGTAATGAGAATGCGCATGTCAGGAGCCTTCTTCCGTAAGACGGGCGTAGAGCGAATTGAGCATAGCTTGTCGGTAGGCGCGGGGCGGTGCAAGAGGGGTGTTGGTCAGATTTGGGGTCGGTCCGGGATTGAGGTTGGTCTGGATGACGCTATCGCGGGCAAGCCTCAATGCCTATCAGTTAAGGAAATGAGGTCTCTGTAGGAGCGAGCTTGCTCGCGATGGACTCAAGGGCGGCGTGTTTATTCAGAAAACACGCGTTATCGTTAACGTCCATCGCGAGCAAGCTCGCTCCTACAGATATTGTGCTGCCCTCGTGGGCGCGGGCTTGCCCGCGAAGAGGGTTGAATGGCCCACCACCATTCTTTGATTTGCTGTGTTAGCTGAAGAGCGTTGGGTTTTCTGCGCGAAAAGTCTTGAAGGTTTTGAATCTCCAACGCTCCTCCTCGGAGCCATCATCGGCTTCATCAACCTCGCCAAAGTACCAATGCTCGGATTCAAACCGTTGCCCGTCTTCATCCTCGTGAATAAAGTGAAACCCTGCTTCATTCATTCCGGCAGGAAGGGTTAGGTCCCAATCGACGGCGAGGCTCTTGTCGGTGATGCGGGTCTGACAGAAATGTTCGTAGTCGAACGGCAATACGTGGCCGCGATAGCGGCTCATGTCGGTGTAAATGCAGATTTCACTGGAGAACATAGAGGGAGTGATAATGCAGGCGACTACTCGACAGTTGATAGTATCGTCAGGTCTAGCCTGGAGCAGGTGATGGGCGGCATTGATCAGTTGTTGGGCGCATTCTTTCTGGATGGCGAAGGTTGTTTGTTTTCCTTCTACCAGGGTTTCCAGAACAGGAATTTTGTCTTTGAGATAGCCATCTTCCAGAGACAGATCTTCGGGGAAGTATCCTTTGTAACTGGCTGCCCACCGGGTCAAGGCCCTTAGGGAGACGCTGCAAAAATAGCCAACCGTCCCCACCCTTGGCACACTGAGTACCTTCAACCAACCACCCTCTCCGTGAGCGTTACGCGCGTGCAGAAGACCTTCTCCGAACTCGAATACACCGGCAAGA
>NZ_JBVASJ010000022.1:0-93796 GCF_057813935.1 Pseudomonas sp. F220 | reverse complement strand
CTCAGTTCAATTTGTTCGTCTTCACTGAGCACGATGTCCTGAGAGTTCATGTGATCACTCCAAGTACTGACTGACCACAGAAGCATAGCTCAGGCTAGAAACTTATTTAAGAGACAGGACACTAGCGCGCCCGCAACGTTAATGCTGCGCGGCTAAATCAGGGTGTTGCCTAACCATCAGTGGAGTCGCTATGTCGACCAACAGGGCTGTACTTGAGTTGACGGTGGGTGGCTTGATGCTCAGCCTTTCTGCCTTGGCGGTGGCCTTCGCCCATATTGGAGCAGGAGGCGCCGGGTTTTATCGGATGCTGTTTGCCTCGGTGTTGTTTTATCTGTTTTTGAAACTTCGCAAAACCCCGGCAAAGTTACAAAACAGCAAGGCCAGGTTATACACCGCGCTGGCGGGCGTGTTTTTAGCGGTTGATTTGATTCTCTGGCACCAGAGTATCTACATCGTCGGCCCGGGCATTGGTTCGATTTTGACTAATTGCCAAGTCTTCTTTATGACTTTCCTGGGACTTTATCTACTGAAAGAAAAACCCTCGATCTACTTTGTGGTATCGATCACTTTGGCGTTCGTCGGGCTGTATATGTTGCTACTACCTGAGATGACCACGACGGTAGGGATAAAGGGCGTTATATATGGAGTACTGTCGGGCTTGGCTTATGCCATTTGCGTGTATTTCCTGAAGATCAACACCCAATTGCCCGATGGCGGCGGAGACAAGATCGCCCAAATGCTTAACCTGAGTATTTGGGCGGCTCTGGTTTTGCTGGGCTACGCCGTCGCGAATGGAGAAAGTCTGGTTATTGCGGATCAACAGACGCTGTTCATGTTGATTATCTATGGCGCGCTCGTGCAGTTTGTTGGCTGGCTATTGGTCAACCGTTCGATTGGCTCCATTAGTTTGGGCCTGGCCGGTTTGATTCTGCTGCTGGAGCCGGTGATCACCTACTTCATCGATGTCGCCTTCTTGAATAAAGCCAGTTCTGCGCTGCAAATCAGCGGTGCGTTGCTCACCCTCCTTGCGGTTTACATTGGCTCGATAAAACCACCGGAGAAGGCTGCGCCACTGACTGAGCCGGCTTGACTGGGTGGTCGATTGGGCTTGTGTCATTCAGTGCAGTCCGTTTGGCTTCCCGGCAAGGCAACGCGGTGCGGCTGCTACGCGCGGTGATCACTGTATGCAAATTTTTAGATGACTCTGTGTCTGACATTGCCATTTAATCCAATCTAGCATCGTCTGCTTTACCAAGGTGCATGCGATGAATGAGATTCCCGACGGTATTGATTTTTCAGGGTTGACGGCACGTCGGTTAATTCCCAATGACCTCGAACTCATCTGTGTACACCGCGAGACGATGTTCCTCGAAGCGGGGGGAGAGCCATCGGCACTGCGGTTGATGACCGAGCACTTCCGACCCTGGTTGCGCGAGCGTTTGCTCGATGGGCGCTACTACGGTTTCGCGCTGATGGAGGGCGAGCAGCCGGTGGCTGCTATGGGCTTGATGAACATCGACTGGCCGCCCCATCCGTCCCATCCGACCCTGGATCAGCGCGGCTATGTGCTAAATGTGTACGTCGAACCCGCCTACCGACGCCGGGGGCTAGCGTCTGCCCTGATGAAGTTGGCCGAAGCCGAGTTTGTCCAACGCGGGCTGAGTTTCGCGGTGCTGCATGCGACGAAGGTAGGTAAACCGGTCTATGAAGGATTGGGTTGGGCAGCTACCACCGAGATGGCGAAAATCGTCCATCATAGACACGCCTGCTTGGAGGAAGATCTCATTTCTGGCAGATCTTCGTAACCTCTGTACCCATAGGAAAGATTCTGAGCCCACGAAGGAACAGGTGCAGGAACTCATTCAAGGTGCTGAGTGGCTCACGAAGAACATTTTTTAAGCTCACACTCTAGTTCGCAAGGAGCCCTACAGAGCTGACGCTCAACGTTAGCGCCATTCGATGTAAAAATCGGTTGGCTACAGATGAGGCGCTGGTTTTTCGAGAGGAGGCAAAAACAGCAAGCTTCTTGATGTATCCCCACTTGTATCCCTAGATCTAGAATCACGCTCACACGCCATGTAAATACTAAGACACTACAGTCTTCCTCCGGCCCCAAAACTAAGAAAAGCTTTGCATTACAATGCCTTTTTTCATCCGGGCCCGGTATACGGCGTGACAGACATCAGGATAGCTGGCGCGGGTGGAGTGAATAACCACGCGCTCAATCGAACAACGTGAAATGGAGATTCAAATGAAAACTGACTGGAATCAGATCCGGGAGATGATGAACACCGTTATCGACAGCTGCGAGCAGATCGAAAACGCTGGCTACAGCGAGCAGCATCGATCGGCCACTGTTGAGATCAAGGGTCAGGAATACTCGGTACAGGAGTTCCTGATCAGCGCCTGGACGCTGCCGGAAAATATTCGCTACAAGATCATTCAGGAGCGCCACGATAAGGGCGTTGCCCTGCCTTATGTGCCTGAGGCCGCCCGCATACTGGTTGCCATGGCCCAGGCCTGCGGTGAGCTGATCGGCGCACACGACGCCGCACCCGCGCAGCAGGCCATCCGCGGAATGAATCATTGGTACAGCAGCTACGCGGTGCCGAATATCAAGGCGGCGATTGAGAAGGCCAAATCCGGGCCGAGCGAATAGCTTCCACGCTCTAGGGCAGATGGGCGATTATTCAACCGGATAAACATTCATTAAGGATAGGTATGTTTTCACGGAATAAGCTGGTCCCTGAGCTGATTGTCGCCGACATCAAGAAGAGTCTTGATTTCTGGACCTCCTTGATCGGATTTCGAGTGGCCTATGAACGTCCGGAGGTCGGGTTTGCCTATCTGGATCTGGATGGCGCGCAAATCATGCTGGAGCAGTATGACCCTCTCGAACTCCAGTGGGTGACCGGGGCACTTGAAGCGCCCTTGGGAAGAGGCATTAATCTTCAGATTACCGTCGATGTCGTCGAACCTGTTCTCCATCGGTTGGCCGCGGTGCAATGGCCTCTGTTCCAGACGTGTGAAGACGTCTGGTATCGAGCGGATGCGGTCGAAGTCGGGCAGCGTGAGTTTCTGGTCCAGGATCCGGACGGGTACCTTGTTCGATTAGTAGAAAGTCTGGGTGAGCGCCCCTACACGCCGTGAAAGGTCAGGCCTTGAATCGGCCCGCCACAACCGAAACACCCGCCGAGCATTCCCATGAAGAAACTTCGCTTCCACTTCCGCTGAAAGCCCCAGCGCTACGCCGTAGCAACTGCAGCGACAATATTCGTAGTGCTCAGAGACGTTGATCGATCTGGCCAAATACCAGAACAGGTGACGAAGCCTGAGGTGATCCAACGCCAGTTCCCTCTGCCCTCCTTCACCAAAGTTCAGACCCTTCCTACATCAATCCCTTTGGACAGTCCGCTAGTCTCTGCGCGCCCCTCCCGGTAGGAACGCGTCTAGCGGCGTACCTGTCGGGCTAAAGCCACTTCGTGTTAGCCGTGTCGGTTGAGTGGCGTGATTGTTCAATCATGGATCAGGTGTCAAGGAATGAGTGGATACGTAGCCAATATCGACAAGAAAAAACGCGCGGCAGAGCTCAAAACCGTCGAGCCGGTCGATCTGCATGCCCAATACTGGGCTGAGTACGAGAAGCACGGGAAAAAGCCTGCCCCACCACCGGATAAAGTAAAAATCACCCTGCGCATTGGCGTGTTTTTCGATGGCACTGGCAACAACGCCAACAACACTGCCATGGGCATGACCTGCGGTGCCCAACACGCGATCAAACCCCAGGACCTCGATGCCAGTTGCAAACCGTACATGTCCGATCCGGACAGCAGTTATGGCAACGATGTCAGCAATGTGGCCAAGCTGTTTGAGCTTTATCTGGAATCCAAAGAAGTGGAAGGCGAAAGTCAGCAAAAGCTGGTTTCGCGGAAGATCTACGTCGACGGCATCGGTACCCAAGCGGGGCAAAAGGACAGCCTAATGGGCTCCGGCACGGGGCGCGGTGACACTGGGGTGGCAGGACGCGTGCAGCAGGTGTTTAACCGTATCAAAGGGCTTATCGAAGATATTTCCAAGGAAAACTCCAACGGCGAAATCAGCTATCTGATTTTCGACACCTTCGGCTTCAGCCGGGGCGCAGCGGCGGCGCGGCATTTTGCCAATGAGCTCGTGCGGGGTAAACAAGGCCCGCTGGGCGATGTGCTGCGCAGCAATGCCAAGGCCTTTAGCCCCACCTTTAATGATCAGTACAAAAACGATATCCATGTGGGCTTTATCGGCCTGTTCGATACCGTGGCGTCCATTGCCGGCCTGACCAACCTGGGGAATGTGAGCAGCGCGATCGCGCCGGGGCTCAAACTCCACCTGTCGCGCAAATACTTTACTGATGTCGTGCACCTGGTTGCTCGTGACGAGCAGCGCGCCAATTTCCCGTTGAGCCGGGTCAAGCCTGACCATCCTGAAATCACCCTGCCCGGTGCGCACTCGGACATTGGCGGTGGTTATCTGGAAGAGGCCGAGGAATGTGTACTGATCAGTCCGATGCAAGCGCTGACAGTGGACAAGGGGAGCGATGTAAAAAACACCTCGATCTATCGAGATGCGATGCAGCAAAAAAACAGGATGATCGCTCAGGGCTGGCCCACGACGATGTTGGAGATCGTCACACCAGAACCTGTCTTGCTGGAGGCTGACAAGCAGGATTTTATGGGGCCCCGCAAGCAGCGGGTGTATGTCGGTGTGCAGCTCAAGCGCCCAGTGAGCGGCTCGCTGTCGCGGGTGTACCTGCGGGTTATGTACGCGTTGGCCAAACAACAAGGCGTGCGGTTCGACGTCATTGATGAGAACGACCAAAACTACAGCATTCCCTCGGAGCTCCAGCCGCTCTGTGACAGGTTTGTCGCCGGCGACTACAGCATCACGCCGGCCGAGGACACACAGCTTAAGCTGCGGTATATCCATACCTCGGCCCACTGGAACCATCCGCTCGGCAAAACCGAAAGCGCCCCCAAGCTCCTTTATATCAATGCGCCCACGTCAGATGCCGTGCGTGTGCAACATCCCCACGTCCCCGAATGGGCACTCCTGTGATGAAAGTATTTATCACCCTGCTGGCCATGCTGTTGATAAGCGGCTGTCAGGCCGTAGACCCGTTGTCGGGTGAAAACGACCCTAAGGATATTTGGTGGAGCCTCAGTTTTACCGAGCCGTATTACATGAAAGTGTGGGTCGAAGACACTGCCGTTATCGACATCAACGGAACGCTGTTTCGACGTACCGGCGGCGGCGGGGCGGCCGGTGGAGAACCCGAGAACAGCATTGAGTCAGCAAGGGGCTGGGGTGGAGGTGTTGGAGGCGTTGGAGGCGTTGGAGGGAGCATTAGAGCCGTGGTGGGTGCAGACTTACCCCAACGCATTTTTGTACGCTGGCAATCAGTGGTAGAGCCGCAGACCTACCGCACCTGGGTGGAGATCCCGCAAGAAGCCCGACAGATCATGCACACCTCAACCCACCGGCGCTGTCCAGAAACTCCGGAACGGACCGCCCGCTTCATGGCCTCGGTCATCATAGGGCTTGCCCCCGGCGGTATCGTGCAGGTGTGGGTGCGGGATAACTGCGCCAATGCGATCAAAGTTGCCCGCGCCCAGGCCGAGGTGGAGCCATTGGGCCCGCATCTTGGAAAGTCTGGAGGAAACTTCTACCCACAGTCCGAGAAGTCCAAACGCTATATCGAGAAATATGGCATCCCCTACGGAAGCTGGTGATCAATTGTGGCGAGGGAGCAAGCTCCCTCGCCACAGGTTCTGCGCTCGACGCCTCTTCCTTGAAATGATTGGCCCCCCCTACCTCCCCGCCTTCACCAACACCGGTTGCTCCTGATAGCGCTCCGGATACAGCTGCTTAAGCTGCGCCACCTTCGGCATATCGTTGATCACGATGTAAGGGTAGGTCGGGTGCTCTGTGAGGAAGTCCTGATGGTAGTCCTCGGCCGGGTAGAAACCTTTGTAGGTTTCGAGCTTGGTGACGATCGGTTTGTTGAACGAATGCGCCGCGTCGAGTTGGGCGATATAGGCCTGGGCGACGTGTTGCTGTTCGCTGTTTTCCGGGAAGATCGCCGAGCGGTATTGAGTGCCGGTGTCGGGACCCTGACGATTCAGTTCGGTCGGGTTATGGGCGACTGAGAAGTAGATCTGCAGCAAGGTGCCGTAGGTCACTTGGCCAGGGTCGAAGGTGACTTCGACGGATTCGGCGTGGCCTGTGTTGCCGTCGCTGACCTGTTCGTATTGTGCGGTGTTGGCGGCACCGCCGGCGTAACCGGAGACGGCTCGTTTGACGCCTTTTACGTGTTGGAACACGCCTTGTACGCCCCAGAAGCAACCGCCGGCGAATACTGCGGTTTCAGTGTTGGATTTGCTGGCTGGCTCGTCCAGGGCAGGCGGTGCGATGAGGACTGCGTCTTCTGTGGTGCCAAAGGAAAAGGCGGAGCATTGACCGATGAAGGTGACCGCGGCCAGGCCTAGCAGGGTGCGGCGCCAAGTTGGGCGTGAAAAATTGAATGTGGTTTTCATGGAGGTGACTCCTTAATAAATAGGTCCGGCGAAAGCTCTTCGCTGCATGTCACGCCGCCTTCGCGGGCAAGCCTCGCTCCTACAGATGACCGCGCAAGCCGCAGGGTCGAATATCCTCCTTGTAGGAGCGAGGCTTGCCCGCGATCGACCGCGCAGCGGTCGCTAAAATCCAGAGTGCCCCACGGGCTAGCTTTCAACCAAACGTAAACGCATACGCCGACACACCCGAATCGAGGAATTCAATGCTGAACGTGCGATCCCCAACATCGCCCGGTTGGCGCACGAGCTGATAAAGCCGTTGCTCGGTCACGGTGCCGGTGCCGTCGGGGGCTACGTCAGTACCGTGGGCCGCGCCGGGCATTTGGCCGTCGAGGGTGACTTTGAAGCGCACGGGTTTGCCGTCAAGGCCTGGGCCCAGCACCAAGTGCAAATCCCGAGCATGAAAGCGGTAGACGATTCGACCGGCCGGGGCTGCCAGCGTGGCTTGCTCGGAGCCAACGTTCCATTTGCCCTCCAGCCCCCAATCGTTGAGGGTCGGCGTAGACGGCGGGCTGTAAGCCGAGACCTTGTCAGGTGCCAAGCTGTCGACCGGTACGAAATGTTCGGCGCGCTGGTAGCCGAGGTAAGTCTCCGGTGATTGCACTTCGTTCATGGCCGGGGCCCGTTGCACGCCTTGGGCATCCGCGTTGATCAGGCCATCCGCAACTTTCGCGGCACCGGCTTCGCGCAGCAATTGCTGAATCACCCGCTCCGACTCGGCGTAGTTGCCTTCACCGAAATGGTGGTAACGGATACGCCCCTGAGCATCGGCAAAGTAATGCGCCGGCCAGTATTCGTTGTTGAAGGCGCGCCAGATCTTGTAGTCGTTGTCGATCGCCACCGGGTAGTTGATGCCGAGATCTTTCATGGCTTTGGTCACGTTACCCACGTCGCGCTCAAAGGCGAATTCCGGAGCGTGCACGCCGATGACCACCAGGCCCTGATCGCGATACTTCTCGGCCCAGGCTTTGACGTACGGCAGCGTGCGCAAGCAGTTGATGCAGGAGTAGGTCCAGAAATCCACCAACACCACTTTACCCTTCAAGGCCTGGGTGGTGAGTGGCGGCGAGTTGAGCCATTGCACAGCCCCGTCGAGCGACGGCAGATTGCCTTCGATCGGTAATGCCGCAGCCTCTTTCACGGCCATCTTCATCGCGCCGCCTGCGGCCATCATGCTCGAACCGGGCTGATCCTGGGACTGCGGGATTTGCGCCATCATCGCACCGCTGTTGGGCGGCGCTTTCCCGGCCAGTCGGCCGACCAGCGCCTGTTCGATACCGCCGGTGGAGGCCGTCGAGACCCGCGCCAGAATGCCAGTGTCCAGCCCCAGGGCGATGGCCACGACGCCAGCCAGCATCGCAGCACCTAAACCACGGCGCACCCACTCACCGGCACCGATGGAACGCTTCATCGCGGCAAAAACTTTACCGCCCAGCAGCAGTGCACCGGCGAGCGAAGTCGCGGCACCCGCGGCGTAGGCCAGCAACAGCAAGGTAGTGCCGATGCTTGCCCCTTGCAGCGCTGCGCCGGTCAGCACCAGCCCGAGGATGGGGCCCGCGCACGGTGCCCAGAGCAGGCCCGTGGCGACGCCGATCAAGAACGAGGCACCGGGACGTGGCCGGGAATCGGTGCCCGCCGCTTCCGACAGACGACCGCCGGCCGCCACCAGTGGCCGGGTCAGACGTTCGGCCAGGCGCGGCAGCAACAGCGTCAGCCCGAATAGCGCAACGAACAGCAACGCGAGCCAGCGACCGTACTGATTGACTTGCACCACCCAACCGCCGCCCACCGCCGCCAGTGAGGCGACCAGCGCGAAGGTCAGGGCCATCCCCGCCAGCAGCGGCAAGCCACTGCGCAAAAACGGCTGCCCGGTGCGAGCGAAGACAAAGGGCAACACCGGCAGAATGCACGGGCTGACAATCGTCAGTACGCCACCGAGATACGCGAGAACCAGAAGCCACATAGCGTCGACCTGTATGAAGTGAGAGAAGGGGCATTCCCATGGGTTTATGCCGAGTGTTGCTCGAAGGTCAGGGCAAGACCGTTCATGCAGTAGCGCAGGCCGGTCGGTTTTGGCCCATCGTCGAAGACATGCCCCAGATGGCCGCCGCACCGCCGACAATGCACTTCCTTGCGCAGAACGCCGAACGAACGGTCCTCTCGGGTCGCCACCGCGTGGTCCAGCGGTGCCCAGAAACTCGGCCAACCCGTGCGGCTGTCGAATTTAGTGCTGGATGAAAACAGCGGAAGATCGCAACCGGCGCAGGCGAAGGTGCCTTCGCGGTGTTCATCGTTCAGCGGGCTGGTGTAGGCGCGCTCGGTGCCCTCCTCGCGCAAGATTGCGTACTGCTCGGCGCTAAGCATGGCGCGCCATTCGGCGTCGCTGTGGGTCACCTCAAAGGATTCGCCTGCGCTGGCAGAGCTGACCATTGCCGAACTGGTCGTCAACCTGGGCAGCACACCGATGACCAGCGCCGCAATGCCCAGGCCGCCGCCCGCTATCAGGAACTGTCGCCGAGAAAACATGGCTCTCTCCAAAAAATCGCAGTGTTTTGCAATAGGGTCTGTTGACGTTTGGTGGCGAGCCGCGTTGCTGTGCCAACGTGTGCGAGGCAAGGCGCGGGATGCCGCCAATGGTTGTTCCCTTAGCAAATCCCGCAACGCAGCCTCGCGCAAGTTGGCACGCAACCCGAAGGGACGGGGCCCACTTGGCGCAGGGCTGCGTTGCTCGGAACTTATTTGGAACAACCAAACCACGTTCCTCGCGCCTTGCCCTGCGCCAAGTGGGCCTCCGTCGCGGTCGTCACCAAACGTCAACAGACCCTAGAGACAGCCTAGGCTTGAGGTGGTCGCTAAATCCTCACGCCAAGTTAAACAATTCGTGATAACTCGGCCCACGGAAAACCCGCACAATGCCAATCATTGCCTGGCGCAGGATGTAGTTTCAATGGATCAGCCCAAACGTGTCCTGGTGGTCGAGGACGATATGCACATCGCCGACCTGATCTCGCTGCATCTGCGCGATGAGCAGTTCGAGGTCGTGCACAGCGCCGATGGTAATGAAGGCCTGCGCCTGCTGGAACAGGGTGGCTGGGACGCGCTGATCCTCGACTTGATGCTGCCCGGCGTCGACGGTCTGGAAATCTGCCGCCGCGCCCGCGCCATGACCCGCTACACACCGATCATCATCACCAGTGCGCGATCGAGCGAACTGCACCGCATTCTCGGTCTCGAGCTGGGTGCCGACGATTATCTGGCCAAACCGTTTTCGATGCTGGAGCTGGTGGCGCGGGTCAAGGCGCTGCTGCGACGGGTCGACGCGATGGCGCGCAATCTGAAAATGGACGCCGGCAGCCTGACCTCCGGCGGATTGTTTATCGACCCGTTGACCCGCGATGTGTCACTCGATGGCCGGCGCCTGGACCTCACGCCGCGCGAGTTCGACCTGCTGTATTTCTTCGCCCGGCAGCCGGGCAAAGTGTTCTCGCGCATGGACCTGCTCAACGCCGTGTGGGGTTACAGTCACGAAGGCTACGAGCACACAGTCAACACCCACATCAATCGTCTGCGGGCCAAGATCGAGGCCGATCCGGCGCAACCGGCGCGGATCCTGACGGTGTGGGGCCGTGGTTATAAATTCGCTGCAACGGAGGATCAGCCATGAGACTGACCCTCACGCAACGCCTGTCACTGGTGTTCGCCATGCTGTTGCTGGTGTGCTGCGGCACCTCGGCCTGGATACAGGTGCGCTCAAACACGATGCATGAGCTTGAAGTGGTGCAAGGGTTGTCTCGTGATCTGGCCCAGCACATTGCCCACGACACCCAACTGATGGACGCCAACGGCTTGATGCCGAACGCCGTGCGCCAGTTGTTCAGCCAGCTGATGCTGGTCAACCCCAGTGTCGAGGTCTATCTGCTCGACGCCAACGGGCGCATCGTCGGCAATGCCGCGCCAGAAGGACGCATGCGCCGCGAACAGGTCGATCTGGCGCCGGTGCATCGGTTGCTCAACGGCGACGCCTTGCCGATTCTTGGCGACGACCCGCGCAGTGTCGACGGGCGCAAGGTGTTCAGCGCCGCGCCGTTACAGGTCAACGGCCAGCAGGCGGGCTACCTCTATGTGGTGTTGCTCAGCGAGGAACATGACCGATTTGCCGAGCGCGGCGCCACCAGCGTGGCCCTCACTACGGCGCTTTGGTCGATTGGCCTGGTGGCGCTGTTGTGCCTGATCGCCGGCCTCACTGCTTTTGCCTTGATCACCCGCCCCTTGCGCCGGTTGACCGAGACCGTCGCCCATTTCGACATCGACGGTGCACCCGCTGCCCCGCCCTCACCTCCGGCGTCAGACGCATCGGACAAAGCCACCAGCCATGACGAAATCGCCGTGCTCGACGCGGCCTTTCGACAAATGCAAACCCGCCTGGGTGAACAATGGCGCTCGCTGACACGCCAGGATCAGGAGCGTCGGGAACTGGTGGCGAATATCTCCCACGACCTGCGCACACCGCTGGCGTCGTTGCATGGTTATCTCGAAACCCTGTCACTCAAGGACGCCTCACTGACCCCGGAGGAGCGGCGCCGCTATTTGGGCATCGCTCTCGATCAGAGCCGCAAGGTTGGCGGTCTGGCGCAATCGCTGCTGGACCTGGTGCGCCTGGAACATGGTTTCGTGCAGCCGGTGTTGGAGCGGTTTTCGCTGACGGATCTGGTGCAGGATGTCTTCCAGAAATTCGAACTCACCGCTGAGGCGCGGCAGATCGCACTGAAAGCCAACTTCGCCCCCAGCGGGTTAGCGGTCTGTGCCGATCTCGGCCTGATCGAACGGGTACTGACCAACCTGCTGGACAACGCGCTGCGGCATACGCCGATCAGCGGCGAAGTTGAAGTCAGCCTCGTGCCCCAAGGGCCATTCGTAGAAGTGACGATCAGCGACAGCGGCCCGGGCATCGCCCCCGAACTGCGCGAAGGTTTGTTCCTGCGCCCGTTCAACATCGGCGGCGCACGGCGTGATGGCGGACTGGGCTTGCGCATCGTGCATCGGATACTGCAATTGCATGGTCGCGAGATCCGGCTGATCGATATTCCCGGGCAGGGAGCGACCTTTCGCTTTTCGCTGCCGGTGGATGAGGAAATGGCGGCTCAGTTGGCCATTCGGTCGATGAATCTGAATTCGCCTGGGAAGTAGTGCGATCAAGCGTTAGACACAGAACCTGTGGCGAGGGGCAAGCTCCAACATCGGAGAGTTAAGCCGTTACGCAATCTGTAGCAGCTGGCGAAGCCTGCGTTCGGCCTGGCGGCAGCTGCTACAGGAATTGTGCCGAGCTTGAAATTCCTTAGCTTACCGGCATTGCCCCCACAGCTTTCACCCTCGACTGCTCCCCCTCTTCTGCCAATTTCTTAATGCCCTCAGCGACTGACATAACGAATTATGGTCGCTTGTAGTGCCCAATATTGCAGCGTACTACTTGCCCAGCCCCCTCTACCTGAACGAGATCAACGACACATTCAAGCCAGAGGCATCCATGTATCACGACAACATAATTTATAAAAAGAAGTCCAACGATCCTAGATTCCTCCTCGGTGTAGCAGTGGTGCTGTTCCTCGGCGCTTACCTGATGAACCTGGGTAACACTGCCATCAGTCATCTTGTGCAGCCGATTTTCGGCAGTGAACCCGGTACCCTGGCCTATCGGAATATCGCGGTTGGGCTGGCGATTGCCGTGCTCGGCACGCTGAACTTCCATGTACTCGGACGCTTGAAGCTCAAGGTTCAGACCACGGTGGTCTGGATTGAGCTGTTCATTTTGTTCATGGCGTTCTTCGATACATTCAACCTCTCCTACTCCTTCATCCTGGATAAAGTCGGATTTCTGATCATTCAGGGCGCCGCGACCACGCTTTACATTTCCGCGGTGGCGATCGTCATTGCCTTTGTCCTGGCGCTGATCGGTGCGGTAGCCAAGCTCTCGAACAACGGTCTGGCCAACGCTCTGGCGTCTTTCTATACCTCGTTTTTTCGGGGTGTCCCGCTGCTGATCCAGATCTACCTGATCTATCTGGGGCTGCCGCAACTGGGCTATGTGGTCGATGCGGTGCCCGCCGGCATCCTGGCCTTGTCCTTGTGTTATGGCGCCTACATGACGGAAATCTTCCGGGCCGGCATTCAGAGCATTCCCGTCGGACAATGGGAAGCGTCGCGGGCGCTGGGCATCAGCCCGTTCAAGACCCTGACCCAGGTGATCATGCCCCAGGCCCTGAAGGTCATCATTCCGCCCACCGGCAATCAGTTCATCGCCATGCTCAAGGACAGCTCGTTGGTGTCGGTCATCGGCGTCTGGGAGCTGATGTACCTGGCCAAGACCCAGGGCCGCGCGGACTTCCGTCACCTGGAAATGCTGATCACCGCCGCAATGATTTATTGGGCCATGTCGTTCGTGCTCGAAAGGGTTCAGGCAAGGATCGAAAAACGGGTCAATCGATCCACCGTGAGGGGTTGAGACGTGATGACAGGCACCCATACAGCTGAACAACTGCCAACCAAAGCGAATCCCGTCGCCAAGGCCCAGGACTCGATGATTTCCATTACGGGTCTTAACAAGTGGTACGGCAATTTTCACGCGCTGCAAGACGTCGATCTGAACGTCGCGACCGGCGAGATTCTGGTGGTCTGCGGCCCATCGGGCTCGGGCAAATCGACGATGATTCGCTGCATCAATCATCTCGAGAACTTCCAGAAGGGCCATATCAGCGTCAATGGCATCACCCTCACCAGCGAAGCTGAAAGCGTCAGCGCCGTGCGTCGCGAGATCGGCATGGTGTTCCAGAGCTTCAACCTGTTCCCGCATTTGAGTGTGCTGGACAACCTGACCCTGGCCCCGCAACTGGTGCAAGGGGTCTCTTCCACCGAGGCCAAACGTCGCGCGCAGGTGTATCTGGAGCGGGTGCGAATTGCCGAGCACGCCCACAAATACCCGTCACAACTCTCCGGCGGCCAGCAGCAACGCGTCGCCATTGCCCGGGCGCTGTGCATGAACCCCAAGGTGATGCTGTTCGATGAGCCGACCTCGGCCCTTGACCCGGAGATGGTCCATGAGGTGTTGGAGGTCATGGGTGAACTGGCGACTGATGGCATGACAATGATTTGCGTCACCCACGAAATGGGCTTCGCCAGCAAGGTCGCCGATCGCATTCTGTTCATGGATCAGGGGCAGGTCATCGAGCAAGCCACCCCAGCCGAGTTTTTCAAAAACCCGCAAACCGAACGCGCCCGAAAGTTTCTCTCGCAGATCATCGGTCACTGATTTTCAGTTCCTGAACACCCAGCCCTAAAACAATAAATAGACACGGAGATGGACATGCTCACGAATAAACGTGCTGTAACGCTCGCGGCCTTGATGTCGGTGTTGTTTGTCGGCGCCGTTAACGCAGGTCCCGTGCTGGATAAAATCCAGAGCGGCAAAGTGATGACGGTCGCCACGTCCGCCACCTGGCCTCCGCAGGGCTTCATCAACGACAAGAATGAAATTGACGGTTTTGATATCGATGTGTCGAAAGAAATCGCCAAGCGCCTGGGCGTCGAAGTCAAATTCGTCACCCCTGATTGGGATGTGATTACCGCCGGCAAATGGAACGGTCGTTGGGACATGTCCGTCGGTTCCATGACCGCCACCAACAGCCGCGCCCGGCTCCTCGACTTCCCCGCCACTTACTACTACGTCCCGTATGTTTTTGCCGTGCATAACACCTCGGCCCTGAACAGCCGTGCCGCGCTCAATGGCAAGACCATCGGCGTAGAAGGCGGGACAACTTCCGAGGACTACCTCAACCAATCCCTGGCCATCGAGGCGACGGATATTCCGCCGTTCAAGTACGACGTCAAGGCCGGAAAGCTGCGCACCTATTCAGGTTCGCTGGCACCGCTGGATGACCTGCGTCTGGGTGACGGCGTGCGCCTCGACGCCATCCTCACGCAACAAAGCACCCTGCAAGCGGCCGTCAAAAAGAACTACCCGCTCAAGGCTGTGGACAACTCGGTGGTGTTCTACGAGCCGTTGGCGATTGCCATCGACAAGGGCGACCCGGAGTTGAAAGCCAAACTGGGCGAAGTCATCGGTGCAATGCACAAGGACGGCACCCTGACCAAACTGTCCACCAAGTGGTACGGCGTTGATTACTCGACGGTGAAGTAAGCGGGTGGTCGGGGAATTTCGATAATTCCCCGATCTTTTGAGGCCGTTCCCTGAGACTGGATGACTATGCCCTATCCAAAAACCTGGTACTCCCAGACCTCGCTCCAGAACGACGCCAGAGCTGAATTGCTGGCCGATGAAGAATGCGATGTGTGCATCATCGGCGCCGGTATTGCGGGTTTGACGGCCGCGTTGGAGCTGACCCGACGCGGCAAGCGGGTGATCGTTCTTGAATCGCACCGGATTGGCTGGGGAGCCTCCGGACGCAACGGCGGCGTGGTCTCCCCTGGTTGGGCGGAGGGATCTGGCGCTATCCGGAAAAAGCTTGGGCTCAAGAGCGCCAAAGCTTTGTTCCAGCTGTCGGTGGAGGGGGTCAATATTGTCAGGAACAATATTACCGAGCTGGCGCTGCAAGGTTGCGACCCGTCTCCCGGTACGATTCGGGTCAAACGTTACGACGACGGCCCAGCGGTGAAAAATTACGTCGAGAGCATGCAACGCGACTTCGGTTATGAATTGAATTTTCTGGATACCGTCCAAGTCCGAGCGCTGGCCCACACCGAAAAGTACTATCAGGGTATTGAGGATCCACGGGCCTTTCACTTCCACCCCTTGAATTATTGCCTGGGGTTGGCCAGTGCTATCGAACGTGCCCAAGGTCGGATTTTCGAACGTTCAAAAATGCTTGCCTGGCGTCGGGAAGGTGCCGGCAAATCGGTACAAACCGCCCGCGGCAGTGTGCGCTGCAAGGACCTGATCTTCTGCGCCGGCGGTTACGGCGGCAACGAGTTGCAGAAGCTGAGCCGAGCCTATTTGCCGATCGCCACCTACGTGGTGCTGACCGAACATTTGGGCGACTCGATCAAGCACATCCTGAATTCCGGCGCGGCGTTTTCAGACGATCGCCGCGCCTCGGATTACTACCGGGTGGTAGAAGGCGACCGTTTGCTCTGGGGAGGCCGAATCACCACCCGCAACGAACAGAACGAACAGGCTTTGGCCGCCATGCTTAAGCACGACATGGTGTCGGTGTATCCCCAGTTGGCATCGGCGAAGATTGAATTGGCCTGGTCGGGACTGATGGGCTACTCAACCAACAAGATGCCGAATCTGGGTCTTCTTGAACCAGGCGTCTGGGCCTGTACATCGTTTGGCGGCCACGGTTTGAACACCGGTTCCATCGGCGGACGGGTGATTGCAGAGGCGGTGTGCGGCGAGAGCGAGCGCTATCAACTGTTCAAGCCCTACTTTCTGGACTGGAACGGCGGCCCGTTCGGGCTGCTGGCGGCCAATGCCATCTACCAATCGTTGAAGGTCATGGACTTTATGCAGGAAAGGCTTCGTAACCGCTGATTGTCGGGATGTCAGGGGCTGGCTTGTTTTAATGCCAGCCAGTTAAGACGACGACACGGTCCGTAGCAGCTGCCGAAGGCTGCTGCTACGGGGAATATGCGCCCTACGACGCCAGATACACCGCCGCATCCAGTTCAATCATCACCGGCGCTTTCGTGCAGGCCAGCTCCAGCAGCAACGCACGCAACGCCTCTGGACCTTGCGGAGCATGGTGGTCGATGTGGAAGCTGCGGGCCATGGCCGCGAAGTCCGGGGTCATGATGTCTACGCCCAGCGGCGGGATCTCGCGGGCCTGCATGTAGTCGCGGATTTCGGCGTAGCACTGGTTGTTCCACAGCACCATGATCACGCCCACACCGGCTTCACGGGCGGCGATCAATTCTGCGCAGGAAAACTGCAGGCCACCATCCCCCACCAACGCGACAACTGCGTGCTCGGGTTTGGCCAGTTTGGCGCCAATCGCCGCAGGCAAACCGTAGCCGAGGGTGCCGTAGCCGCTTCCGGCGTTGAACCAACTGTTGGGTTTCGGCGACTGGTAGCCCACCGCGCCCTGGTACACCGGTTGCGTGGAATCGCCGACGATCAGCGGATTGACCAGGCTGTCGCGCAGCAGATCGAGCAACCCTTGCAAACCTTGTTGCTTGGCCGTCCAGCCGTCGCGCTCGAACTGGTTGACCCGCTGCACACTGTCCAGCGCCCAACGACCACTCTGAACCGGTGCCGTAACATTGGCCAAGAGCGCAAGCAAGCCTTCGCGGGCATCGCCGACCAATCCGACATGAGCTCGCTGCACGCCCATGACCTGCATCGGATCGATGTCCAGACGAATCAACGGCGCCTTGAATTTCAGTGGTCCGAGGCCGAAAAAGTCGTAGTCGGTCTCACCGAGTTCGGTACCGACCGCGAGGATCACGTCGGCTTCGTCGAACAGCGACCGACCATGGGCCGAGGACTGCACACCGTCGAGCAGCAGTGGATGGCCGACCGGCAACAAGCCCCGAGCATTTGTCGTCAACGCGACCGGCGCTTGCAGGCGCTCGGCCAGTTGCTGCAGGACTTCGGCGCAGTCACGCGCCCCGCCACCGGCCAGAATCAATGGACGGCGCGCCTCATTCAACAGGTTCAGCGCCGCGTGCAGCGAGGCCGGTGCCGGGGCCGGGGCCCCGGGCAGGCTGCGTGGCATCAGGTTGAGGTCGTCGGCCGACATGTCCAGCACGTCCAGCGGGATTTCGATGTGCACCGGCCGTGGTCGGGCGCATTTGAAAATGGCGAAGGCGCGGGCCAACAATTCAGGCAGTTCCGCCGGCGACTGCAGGGTGTGGCTGAAGGCACAGACGCCGGCGACCATCGCCCGCTGGTCTGGCAACTCGTGCAAATGCCCGTGACCTAGACGCAGGTGCTCGCGGCGATTGGTGGTGGAAATCACCAGCATCGGCACCGAGTCCGCATACGCCTGGCCCATGGCCGTGAGGATGTTAGTCATGCCTGGCCCGGTGATGATGAAGCACACGCCCGGTTTGCCGCTGGCGCGGGCATAACCGTCGGCCATGAAACCGGCGCCCTGCTCATGTCGCGGGCTGATGTGGCGCAAACGGCTGCCATGCAGGCCCCGGTACAGTTCGACGGTATGCACCCCGGGAATCCCGAACACGGTGTCTACGCCGTAACCTTCAAGCAAGCGAACCAGCGACTGGGCACAGGTGGTCATCTAACACTCCTCTTATTGTTCTGCGCCGAAAGGAATCGAGCGAATCGGCAGGTATTCATTCGCAGGACAGTAGTGCCGAGGGAGGCTCACCAACAATCAAAAAATTTCGAGGCGATTGAACAATAAAATTCACGTTTTCAGCGGGCGACGTACTTCCGAACGCAGCCCCACGATGCCACCCAACTGCGACTTGACCCAGTCGCTGAACGCCTGCACCACCGGGCGCTCGACTTTCTGCTGATCGGCGACCAGGTAATAACCCCGGTTGGATTCAATTTCGGTTTCGAACGGACGCACTAACAGCCCTTTGGTCAGCGCCTCGCCACTGATCAGGTTGTCACCCATGGCAATCCCCTGACCGGCGATACAAGCCGACTGCACGAAATGCGCGTCGGCAAACACAATCCCTCGCTGCACGTCCACGTTCGGCGCGCCAGCGGCGGCCAGCCAGACTCGCCAGTCGGAGTAATCGATCATGTGCAGCAGTGGCGCGCCGACCAGGTTTTCCGGGGTTTTCAAACCGCCCATGGTATTGACCAGGCGCGGGCTGCACACCGGAAAAAACCGCAGCGAGACGATTTTCTGCACATGCTGGTTCGGCCAGTCACCCATACCGTAGGCGATGAACAGGTCGGCCGTGTTATCGCTGGTGTCATCCGGGGTGCGCGGTGAAATGAGGTGCAGTTCGACCTGTGGATAAAGCTCCTGGAACTCCGCGATATGGGTGCACAACCAATACGTTGCAAACCCTGCCGGGCTGCTGATACACAGCCGCCCGCTGACCTGTTGACCATCGAAGCGCTGGCCCGCCTCAAGAATATTGGCCAGCAGCAAATGGATGTCCCGAGCGTAGCGCTCGCCCTGCCAGGTGATGCGAATGTTGCGCCCGGTGCGCTCGGTCAAGGCGAAGCCAAGGGTCTGCTCCAGACTCTTGATCTGGTGGCTGATGGCGCTGGGCGTGAGGTTCAGCTCGCTGGCAGCGTCGGACACGCTGCCCAGTCGGGCCACCGCATCCAGCGCCCGCAAAGCAGTCATGGAAGGGAAACGCATAGGTCTGGATCACACCGGGGAAAGTGGTTAGAGAACATGCCTGCACGATAACGGGAATTGTCCGACAGACATAGCAGGCAAAACTCTCAGCTCGCCGGGCAACTGTTGAATTTAATTTCACGGTTGCACAAAAAATGCTCGATTGACCCCCTTGTGCCATTAGCTATTCTCGGCAGCCACCACGGCTCGTCTGTGATGCCCGGCACCACTACAAAAACAAGAGGGACGACCCTTGCACTTGCAGTCCAACTCCGTAAATCCGGTGGTAGCGATAGACGCTCTGCACAAGAGCTACGCCGATCACCATGTCCTCAAAGGCATTTCCCTGCGTGCCAACGAAGGTGAAGTGGTTTCCTTGATCGGCTCCAGCGGCTCCGGCAAAAGCACGTTGCTGCGCTGCATCAACCTGCTGGAAATCCCTTGCAGCGGCAGCCTGCGCATTAACGGCGAAGAAGTGCGCCTGAAGAAGGACCGCGCCGGTAACCCGTTGATTGCCGACCCGGAACAAGTGGCGCGTCTTCGTACCCGACTGAGCATGGTCTTTCAGAGCTTCAACCTGTGGCCGCACCGCACGGTTCTGGAGAACGTCATCGAAGCGCCGGTCTACGTGTTGGGCGAGGATCGCAAGGACGCCATCGCCCACGCTGAGCACCTGCTGGAGAAAGTCGGTCTGGCAGACAAACGCAACGTCTTTCCTTCATTCCTGTCCGGCGGTCAGCAACAGCGCGTGGCGATTGCCCGTGCCTTGGCAATGCGCCCGCAAGTGCTGTTGATGGACGAACCCACCTCGGCGCTGGACCCGGAGCTGGTGGGCGAAGTGTTGAAGGTGATTCAGGGCATCGCCGAAGAAGGTCGGACGATGATTCTGGTCACCCATGAAATGGCCTTCGCCCGAGATGTGTCGAGCAAGGTGATGTTTCTCCACCAAGGCCTGGTGGAAGAAGAAGGCACGCCGCAACAAGTCTTCCTGAACCCCAACAGTGAACGTTGCCGCCAGTTCGTCATGGCGCAGGAAAACCGCACCTGATTGACCGCTTCAATCCTTGAAAACAATAACTTCGATAAAGGGTAAAGCCATGAAAAAAATCCTCAAGACTCTCGCCGGTGGCTGCTTGTTCGCGGTGCTGGCACAGCACGCCGTCGCGGCAGAAAAAATCGTTTTCGGTATTGCCCAGGAACCCTACCCGCCGTTTTCCATGAAAAGCGGTAATGGTGACTGGAACGGCTTCGAGCCGGAACTGATCAAGGCGCTGTGCGAGCGCATGCAGGCTGAGTGCCCGCTCAAGGAAGTGTCCTGGGACGGACTGATCCCGGCCCTGCAATCGAGCCAGATCGACGTGATCCTCAACTCCATGAGCATCACCGCCGAGCGCGAGAAAGTCATCGATTTCTCCCAGCCGTACTACCAGACCCCGGCCATGTGGGTAGCCGACAAGAGCCTGGACCTGGTCACCACGCCTGAAGGCCTCAAAGGCAAAGTGATTGGCGTGCAGGGCTCGACCTCCAACGCGACCTTTATCAAGGAGTACTACGCCAAAGGCTCGACTCTGCGCTACTACAACACCCAGGACGACATGACCTCCGACCTGCAAAGCGGCCGGATTGACGTGATGCTGGCTGACGCGTTGACGATCGAACCCTTTATCAAAACCCCTGCCGGCGCCGGTTTGGCCGACAAAGGTCTGGCCCCCAAGGATCCACTGTTCGGTTCGGGTATCGGCGCCGCCATTCGCAAGGGTGATACCGCCCTCAAAGACAAGATCAACACCGCGCTGGCGTCGCTGAAAGCAGACGGCACCTACGACAAGATCCGTAGCCGCTTCTTCAGTGTCGACATCTCTGCAAAATAAGCCGCCCAGTAAACCGTACGGCTAAAGCGCTTCTTTTCGACTGGATACGCCATGATTTCTTTGTCCGAGATAACCCAGCTGTTCGTCGCCGACGGCTGGCTCAACGCCCTGATGCATGGGGCCGTGGTGACCCTGCAGATTTCCGCGGGGGCTTTTGTGCTGGGGTTGAGCATTGGCCTGGTGGTGGCAATGATCAAGCTCAAGGGCCCGCGCTGGCTGGTTCGACTGGCCAACGTTTACACCACGCTGTACCGCGCGATACCGGAATTACTGTTGATTCTGTTGCTGTACTACGCCGGCACCGACCTGTTGAACATGGCGATGGCAGCGATGGACAGACCCGTTGTCACGGTCAACGGTTTCGTGGCGGCGGTGCTGGTGTTGGGGATCGTTCAGGGCGCCTATTCGGCAGAGATTATCCGCGGTGCGATTCAGGCCATTCCCTTTGGCCAGATCGAAGCGGCGCGTTCATTCGGCATCGAGCGCTGGTTGCTGATGCGCCGGGTGCTGCTACCGAGCATGTTGCCGTATGCCATGGCCGGTTTGTCCAACCTCTGGCTGGTGCTGGTCAAGGACAGTGCGTTGATCAGCATCGTCGGCTACAGCGAACTGCTCTCAGTGGGCAAACAAGCTGCCGGGTCGACCAAGCATTACCTGGTGTTCTACCTCGCGGTAGCGGCGGTCTATTTCATCATCACCCTGGTGTCCAACGGGGCCTTCCGGCTGTTCGAGCGGCGTATCAATCGCTGGATGCCGCAGTAGTAAGGAGTTCGCCCTATGGATTTTTCCTGGATCAATAGTTTTGCCGGCGAGCTGCTGCACGGCCTCGGCATCACCCTGAAGCTGCTCGGAATTTCCGGTTTCTTCGGTTTTATTCTCGCGGTGCTGGTGGCGCTGGGGCGGCTGTCGCCCAACCCGCTGATCAGCGGCAGCATGCGCGCCTACACCAGCGTGTTTCGCGGTACACCGCTGCTGGTGCAGATCTACATCCTGTATTACGGCGTCGGTAGCCTGTTCGCCGCGTACCCGCCGATTCGCGGCAGTTTTATCTGGCCGTACCTGCGTGAAGGTTTCTGGTACGTGGCGCTGGCCTTGATTTTGTGTGTCGGCGCCTACGTTGGCGAAGTGTTGCGCGGCGCCCTGCGTGCGGTGCCTCGCGGTGAACTGGAAGCGGCCCGCGCCTATGGCATGAAGCGTTTTATGGTCTTGCGCCGCGTGTGGTTGCCCCGCGCCTTGCAGATGGTTCGTCCGACCCTGGTCGGTGAATCGGTGCTGCTGCTCAAGGCCACCGCGCTGGCCTCGACCGTGGCGGTCACCGACCTGTTAGGCGCCGCCAACCTGGTGCGGGCCCAGACCCTGCGGGTTTACGAGCCATTGCTGGCCGTCGCGGTGGTCTACATCGTTCTGGCTTTTGTGATCGAACACGGCTTCTCGCGCCTGGGCAAAGTCCCACAGCGCCAGGCCTGAACCTACCCTATTTCAGTTGACGCTGGCGGTCATCACCAGCGAGGAGAACACAATGCGTTATTCACCTTTTGTCGAGCGCATTAGCGGCGAGTCAGTCAGCGCCTGGGACATTCATTACGCGGCCATCGAAGCCCGCGGTCGCGGCGAGGATGTGATTGTCCTCAGCATCGGCGACCCGGACTTTGCCACCGACAGCGCGATTTGCGAGACCGCAGTCGAGGCCCTGCGCCAGGGCGACACCCACTACACCCACGTCCTCGGCCGACCGCTGCTGCGTGAAGCGATTGCCGCCAAGCAAAGCATCCTGCAAGGCGTCCCGGTGAAAGCTGAAAACGTCGCGCTGGTGGCCGGCGCGCAGAACGGATTGTTCGCCACCGCGTTGTGCCTGTTCAGCCAGGGTGACGAAGTGCTGGTGCCAGAGCCGATGTACCTGACGTACGAAGCCTGCATGCACGCTTCCGGCGCCCGCATCGCGACCATCGAACAACCGGCGTCCAATGGTTTTCGTTTGACCAAGGCTGCACTGGAAGCAGCGATCACCGACAAGACTCGCGGCATCGCCCTGGCGACACCGTGCAATCCCACCGGCAACGTTTATAGCCGTGAAGAACTGGAAGCTGTGGCCGAAGTCGCCCTGCGTCATGACTTGTGGGTGATTTCCGATGAGGTCTACGGTCAGATCACTTATGACCACCCACACCTGAGCATTGCGTCGTTGCCGGGTATGGCCGAGCGCACCGTGGTGCTCAACAGCCTGTCGAAAACCCATGCCATGACCGGCTGGCGCGTCGGCTGGGTGGTCGCCCCGCCGACCTTGATCGGCCACCTGGATAACCTGCTGCTGTGCATGCTTTACGGCTTGCCGGGATTTATTCAGGAAGCCGCACTCAAGGCACTGGAACTGGATGAGCCGGTGGTCAGCCATGCGTGTGAAATCTATCGGCGTCGACGCGATCTGGTGGTTGCTGGCTTACGCGGGGTCGCTGACCTGGATTGCCGCGTACCGCAAGCCGGTATGTTCATGCTGGTGGACGTGCGGCGTACCGGGCTCTCGAGCATGGACTTCGCCTGGCAGCTGTTCCGCCAGACCGGCGTGTCGGTGCTCGATGCCGAGGCCTTCGGTGCGAGCGCCAAAGGGTTTGTGCGGATCTCCTTCACGGTCGCCGATGACACACTCAAAGACGCCTGCCAACGCATCGCCGGCTTTGTCGAGTCGCTGCGCGCTAACCGCTGATTCTTGTCCTGTGACGACGGGGGTATTCCGATACTCCCCCGAAACTTTCGCGGCTGTCGATATCGCCAAGATCGCAGCCTGCGGCAGCTCCTACAGAGGTTTACACCCGTGACCACGTCAGACCAATTCAATTCGACCCACTCCGTTGTCAACCCGTACGCCGAACTGGTGCTGCACAACGGCCGTTTCTATACCCTCGACCCGACACAACCCTGGGCCGACGCGGTGGCCATTCGTGACGGCCGCTTCATCGCGGTGGGCAGTCTTGAGTCGCTGCAATCGCTGATCGGCCCGCACACCCGACAGCATGACCTGGACGGCGCTTTCTGCATGCCGGGTCTGCACGACATGCACACCCACCCAGATCTGGCGCTAACACCGCGTTACAGCGACGACCTGGATGTCGGCATCGAAGACCCGACGCCCGAGCAACTGGTCGCGGCGATCCACGCCTACGCCGATACTCACCCCGGTGACGGCTGGATCTACGGCCAATACTGGGTGCGTTACACCTTCCGCGAAGCCGGCCTGACACCGGGCCGCGAGTGGCTCGACAGCGTGATGCCGGACCGTCCGGTGGCCCTGTTGGACCGCATGTGGGGCACCATGATGGTCAACTCCAAGGCCCTGGAATTGGCCGGTATCGACCAACACACCGCCGACCCGCGCAACGGTTACATGGAACGTGACGAACTGAGCGGCGAACCCAACGGCCTGTTGATCGATGGCGCGTATGCCTTGATCCACGCCGCGATGCCACCGACTCCGGTGGATGTGCTGCGCCGTGCTTATCGCGATGGCGTGCATTTCCAGACGTCCCGTGGCGTGACCGCGACCAAGTACGTGCATGTTTGCGAACGGCGTCTGGAAGCCCTCAAAGAACTGGATGATGCCGGTGAACTGACCCTGCGCGTAGAGGCAGCGATCAGTTGGCAGGACGACATCTTCCCGGTCCGCCGCCGCTGGGAATTGCTGAGCGGCGAACGGCATTACTATCGCAGCGCCCGCCTGAACGCCAACGCGGTGAAATTCCACTTCGATGGCACCGTAGAGCCTAAATCTTCGTACCTGATGACCCCTTGGTCGCAAGAGTCGAGCTGGCGCGGCAAGCTCAACCTGACCCCGGAACACATCACCGACATGGTGGTGGACATGGACCGTCGCGGCCTGCGAGTGATCGCCCACTGCACCGGCGACGGCGCCTCCGACGTGTTCCTCGATGCGGTCGCTGAAGCCCGGCGCCGCAACGGTTACAGCGGCATTCGCCATCAGTGCGCCCACAGCACTCTGCTGCATCCGGGCAACCTCAAGCGTTTCAAGGAACTGAACGTGATTGCCGAGTTTTCCCCGGCAGCCTGGTACCCGACGCCCTTCGCCAGCGGCGCACGCTCCGGCTACGGCCAGGAACGCCTCAAGCGCATCTATGACTTCAAGGGTGTACTGGCCGCTGGCGGTATCGCGGTCATGGGCACCGACTGGCCGGTGGCCTCGATCGATCCATGGCTGGCGCTGGAAACCATGGTCACCCGGCAGAACCCATGGAACCAGGAACCCGACTGTTTCGGCGAACCGATCACCCTTGAGCAAGCGCTGCAGGTCGCGACCCTCAATGGCGCTCACGCCATGGGCCTGGAACACCTGACGGGCAGTCTGGAAGTCGGCAAGTCCGCCGATCTGATCGTGCTCGACCGCGACCTGTTCGCCGAAGCGCCGCGCAACTACATCCATCGCACCCAGGTGCAGCTGACGTTTGTCGAAGGCCGGCCGGTGTACGATCGCGAATCAACGTTCAGCGACACACCGTTGAAAGCCGTCTGGCAAGGTCTGCCGCCAGTCATCGAGGGGCAGGCCTGATGAACCTCCCAAGCATTCCGGTGACCGTGGTCGCCGGGTTCCTCGGCGCCGGCAAAACCACCCTGCTCAACCGCATGGTCCAGCGCGCCGACAGCGGGCGCCTGGCGGTGATCGTCAATGATTTCGGCGAGCTGAACATCGATGCCGCCATCATTGCCGAGGTCACCGACGCGGTGTACAGCCTGCAAAACGGCTGCATCTGCTGCACCGTACAGGAAGACCTTTTGGCACAACTGGTCAGCCTCTCACAGATGCAGCCGCGACTGGAACGTATCGTTATCGAATGCAGCGGAGTGTCCGATCCGCAACGCATCGTGCAGACCCTGGGTTATCCACAACTGCGTGCAAACGTGCATCTGGATGCCGTCATCACGCTGGTCGACGCCACGGGCTATAGCGCATTGGAGGGCGAATTCGCTCGGCTCTCCAGAGCGCAAGTGGCGTGTGCCGATCTGGTGTTGCTGAACAAATCCGACCTGGTCGATTCGGCCGAACTGGACACTATCCGCGCGTCCCTCGGCAGCCGCGCGCCGGTGTTCGACACCGTACAAGCGGAACTGCCCGATGTGTTGCTGCTGTCGGACCGCAGCAACCGCGTCGGCCTGAAGATCACCCCGCTGCCGGAGCGCCATGACCAGCTGTTCGAAAGCTGGGTCTGGAACAGCCCGCACCCGCTGCCGCCCAAAGCCTTGCGCGAATGGCTGGCCAGACTTCCCAAAGACATCTTTCGCCTCAAGGGGCTGGTGCAACTGCAAGGCAACGAGCAGCCTTATTGGCTGCAACATGTCGGAGCCCGCAGCCAGTTCAGCCTGGCCACCGGACAAACGCCAGAACACGCCGTACAACTGGTGTTCATCGCCCGCCGCGGCTGCGGCCTTCGTGAAACGCTGGAGGCGGGGTTGGCGGATATTCAGGCGGGATGAACGACATAGGAACCTCGTTGCACCTGCGGCTGACGGCATATCCCGCAACAATCTGATCCACGTCAGCCCCTCATCCCCTCCACAAGCCGTACTACGCTGGGTTTCATCGTCTTGAAGTGCGTCTTTGAGCCTCTTTTTGAAACCCGTGGAGTACCCTCATGAAAGACCAGACCCACCTCGTGTCACCAGTAGGACGACCGCTCATAACGAGCACCTTGCCAATACGTACGTATTTCTGTACGTTTCAATCATTGAGCGAGGACCCCGTCATGCAAACCATCAACTACACGAATGCCCGCGCGCACCTGTCTGAGACCATGGATCGAGTGAACGAAGACCATGCTCCTCTGCTGGTGACACGCCAAAAAGGCGACCCGGTCGTCATGATTTCTCTGGCCGAATACAACGCCCTCGAAGAAACCGCTTACCTGCTCCGCTCCCCCGCCAACGCCGAGCGCTTGATCAAATCGATCAACAGCCTTCGCGCCGGTAAAGCCAAAGCCAGGCAACTGATTGAAGAATGAAGATTCTCTTTACCCCCGAAGGCTGGGATGACTACCTCTGGTTCCAGCAGAACGATAAGGCTGGACTCAAGCGCATCAACTTTTTGATCAAAGCGATCCAGCGTGATCCCTTCGACGGGCTCGGCAAACCTGAACCCCTCAAACATAATCTCAGCGGATTCTGGTCGCGTCGGGTCACGACCGAGCATCGCTTGGTCTATGGGGTAGAAAACAATGAGATGCAGATTCTGATGTGCCGATATCACTACTGAACCAACGCATCAAATTTCAGGCATGCTCTACACCTTCGGTGACGATAACAGTCACCACCCGACCAAACGTCCACGCAAGGAAGCTGACGATGAAAACCTGCTGCGCCCTCTCGATCTCCCCTCGCTCAGCGCCTTGGGGATAACGTATGCTCGATATCCTGCAAGGGACACCGTTGTGGGTTTTCGCTGTTTATCTGTTGCTCTGTTATTACGGGATCAAGGCCTGTTCAAGTAGCAGGGAAAGCAAGAAGTCGTTGCTGATTACCCCATTGGTTTTGATCGTCTGGTCGCTGTTTTCACTGAATCACACCGCGCTATCGACGATCTACTGGATGAGCGGCGTAGCCCTGGGCAGTCTGGTGGCCATGGGCATGTTCTTTCGCAAAGGCGTCGCACTGGACGCTGATGGCCATGGGCTGATCATCCCGGGCACCCTGAAGATCCTGTTCATCTCCCAGCTGTTCTTCGCCGTGAAGTACTACATCGGCTATCAGGATGCCGTTCACCCTGAGCTGGCGGCGACAACGCAAATGGTGGCGCTGACCGGAGTGGCTTCGGGGTTCACCGTCGGCCTGTTCTGCGGGCGCGCGATCACGCTGTATCGAGCATT
The DNA here is from genome assembly GCF_057813935.1 of Pseudomonas sp. F220. NCBI lineage: Bacteria > Pseudomonadati > Pseudomonadota > Gammaproteobacteria > Pseudomonadales > Pseudomonadaceae > Pseudomonas > Pseudomonas sp. F220. Next base: position 66,173 of record NZ_JBVASJ010000022.1, on the reverse strand, counting down.
GTTAACGCTGCAAGCGCGAGCCTGGTAACACAGCCGTTAAAAATCGTCACTCAAGTATGGTTCCTTGACGCCGCTGTACAGGCGCCCTGAAAATGTCCGGCGCGTTTCCCGTCTCAAACCTTGTTAAATGAAGTAGTGAAATTTCAATGCCCGAATCCAACACCGATGAATCCGTAATCACCTTGTCGTCCAAAGTGGAATACGAAAACGCCATCAATCTTTCGCAGCATGTGCCGCAGGCCAAGACCATCAGTGAAATGGTGCTCGATGCTTTTCACACATCGAAGGAAAGCGACCAGATTCGTGACTTACGCATTGCGATTCGCCAGGCACATGACCAGTTTGACGACGACAAAGCCTACGAACTGATGGGCGAGTTGAAGCAGCTTAAAGATGCAGAGGCCACCGACAGCGCCGCTCTGGAAGACTTGAGCAGCAAATTTTCCATCAGCCGGATTCTGTCCAGCTTCAAAGACGACCCGGAGTTCCAGGAGCTGGTGTACGGTTTGGCGCTCAAAGTGCTGAACCACACTCACCAGGCAGTCAAGGATCCATCCGGCGGCAAAACCAAAACGGCTCGCGTCAAGAAAGAGGTCGAGGTGTTCTCCATCAGCAAGGATGGCGTAAGCGTCACCCTGCCCCTGCGCACGCCCCGTTCCAAGCCGAACCTGGACCGTGAAGCCTTCGAGTTCCTAGGCTTTGCGTTCGTCGGCGAAGGCGATCAAGCCGAACTGGAAACCGAGACCTTCATCGACAACGAAGGTGCCGAGCAACCCGCGACCCGCAAAAGCATCATCACTGCCCTTCAGCAGCAGACGGCGTTCGACGGGTACAGCATCGCTCAGCAGTAACGCCAGAAAGTCAAAAGATCGCAGGCTGCGCGTGCTCCTGCAATTCACAGGTGTACTCGGTCGGTGTAGGAGCTGGCGGAGCCTGCGATCTTTTGCTTTCAATCATGTCGCGAAAAAAAGCCCCGCTCTTCACATTGAAGGCGGGGCTTTTTTGTAGCTGTGTTCTAGCTCAAGGCGCGTAAGTCAGCAGCAACTCGCTCGGCACTTTGAAGTCCAGGGACATCATCACGCTCAAGGCGGTGATGGTGAAAATCGAGAAGACGAACAGCTTGCGCGCCCAGACCCGATCGTCCACCGCCTTGTAGCCGGTCCAGGCCATGTACAGCCAGTACATGCCCATGGCAGCGGCGACGGCGAGGTAGCTCATGCCGGCGTAACCGCTGAAGGTCAGCATCAAGGTCGCCACGAGGAACGCCAGGATGTAGAGCAGGATGTGCCGCTTGGCCACCTCAATCCCGCGCTTCACTGGTAGCACCGGAATCGACGCAGCCAGGTAATCGTTGAAGCGAAAGATCGCGATGGCGTAGGAATGCGGCATCTGCCACAAGCTGAACATCACCAGCAGCGTCAGCGCAGCCATGTCGAAGCTATTGCTCACGGCCACATAGCCAATCACCGGCGGCATGGCCCCCGACAGACTGCCCACCAGCGTGCCGTGAACCGACTTGCGCTTGAGGTACAGGCTGTAGAAACCGACGTAGATGACGAAACCGATCACCGCGAACAACGCTGCCAACGGGTTGGCCACGCGGTACAGCATGACCACGCCGACGATCCCGAGGACGGTCGCGTAAACCAGTGCCAGCTTCAGGGAGATGAGGCCCTGGACCAGCACGCGGTTTTTGGTGCGTTCCATCTTCACGTCGATATCGCGGTCGATGCAGTTGTTGAACACGCAACCGGACGCAACCACCAGCGAAGTACCAATCATCGCGGCCAGGAACAGGGCGATGTCGACATGCCCTTTCGAGGCCAGGAAAAACCCGCCTGCCACAGAAAGCACGTTACCGAAAATGATCCCCGGCTTGGTGATTTGGATAAAGTGCTTAAAGGACATCCGGACTTTCCTCAGTGCGCCATCATGTTGGTGTGGATGCTGAGCATGATCCACAGCGACAGGCCTACCAACAGGACGATAACCAGGGCTGCGAAGATAAACGCGATCACGTTGTTACGCTGGGCGCTGGAACGGTCCAGGTGGAGGAAGTAGACCAGGTGCACCAGCACCTGGATCACTGCGAAGGCCAGCACGATCCACAGGGTCATGGCTTTCGGCAGGGATGGGTACATCACCAGGCCGAACGGAATGACGGTCAGGATCACCGACAGGATGAAGCCGATGGCGTAGGACTTGACGCTGCCGTGGCTGTCGTCGTGGCTATCGTGGCCATTGTGTGAGTGAGCTGCGTTAGCCATTACAGAGTCCCCATCAGGTAAACAACGGTGAAGACGCAGATCCACACAACGTCCAGGAAGTGCCAGAACAGGCTCAGGCAGCTCAAACGGGTTTTGTTGGTCGACGTCAGGCCATGTTTGTTGACCTGATACATCATGATCGCCATCCAGATCAGACCGCTGGTCACGTGCAGACCGTGGGTGCCGACCAGGGTGAAGAACCCGGACAGGAAGCCGCTGCGGTTCGGACCGAAGCCTTCGGAGATCAGCTTGTGGAACTCGTTGATCTCCATGCCGATGAAGCCCAGACCGAACAGGAAGGTAATCGCCAACCAGCCCAGCACTTGAGTCTTCTTGCCTTTGAACAACGCCAGCATGGCGAAGCCGTAGGTGATCGAGCTGAGCAACAGGCAGGCGGTTTCGCCCAGCACATACGGCAGTTCGAAGATGTCGTGGCCCGACGGGCCACCGGCTACGTTATTCACCAGTACCGCGTACACCGCGAAGATCGACGCAAACAGAATGCAGTCGGTCATCAGGTAGAGCCAGAAACCGAATACGGTCATCTCGCCCGAGTCGTGGTGATGGTCATCATGCCCATGGTCATGACCATGGGCGTGTCCAACATTGGTCACTAAGTTCGACATGGTTTAAGCCTGTTCCAACGAGGTTTCAACACGGGTGGCGGTGGCCGGAATCGCTTTGGCCGCTACCAGACGCTTGTGCTGCTCGGCTTCGATGCGCTCGATTGTTTCAACCGGCACCATGTAGCCCTGGTCATCACGGGCAGCGTGAATGACGAAGTAGATCACCGTACCGGCCAGACCGAAGATGGCCATCCACCAGATGTGCCAGATCATCGCAAAACCAAACACGGTCAACAGAGCACCCATGACCAGACCGGTCGCGGTGTTGTTCGGCATGTGGATCGGCTGGTAGCGGCTAGGTGCCTTGTACGCAGTACCGTTTTCCTTGGCTTCGGTGAACGGGTCGATGCCTTCGGCTTTCGGCAGTACAGCGAAGTTGTAGAACGGCGGTGGCGACGAAGTCGACCATTCCAGGGTGTGAGCATTCCACGGGTCGCCGGCCTCGCACATGTTCTGCTTGCGATCACGCACACTGACGTAGATCTGGATCAGCTGGCAGGCAATACCGATGGCGATCAACACCGCACCGAACATCGCGACGTGCAGGTAAGGCGTCCACTCAGGGTTGGTGGTGCTGTTCAGACGACGGGTCATGCCCATGAAGCCCAGTACATAGAGCGGCATGAAGGCGACGAAGAAGCCCGAGATCCAGAACCAGAACGCTGCCTTGCCCCAACCTTCGTGCAGCTTGAAGCCGAACGCTTTAGGGAAGTAGAAGCTGAAACCGGCGATGTAACCGAATACCGCGCCGCCGATGATCACGTTGTGGAAGTGAGCGATCACGAACAGGCTGTTATGCAGTACATAGTCGGCACCCGGGATGGCCAGCAGTACGCCGGTCATGCCGCCGATGGCGAAGGTCACCATGAAGCCCAGGGTCCACAGCACCTGGCTGGTGAAACGCAGACGTCCGCGGTAAATGGTGAACAGCCAGTTGAATAGCTTCACCCCCGTCGGAATCGAGATCAGCATCGTCGCCAGACCGAAGAAGGCGTTGACGTTGGCACCCGAGCCCATGGTGAAGAAGTGGTGCAGCCAGACCATGAAGCCCAGGATCGAGATCGCGCCACTGGCGTAGATCATCGAGTGGTGGCCGAACAGACGCTTGCCGGAGAAGGTCGAGATGACTTCGGAGAAGATCCCGAACGCCGGCAGAATCAGGATGTAAACCTCAGGGTGACCCCAAGCCCAGAACAGGTTGACGTACATCATCGGATTGCCACCAAGTTCATTGGTGAAAATGTGGAAATCCATGTAACGGTCAAGCGTCAGCAAAGCCAAAGTAGCGGTCAGGATCGGGAAGGAAGCGATGATCAGAACGTTGGCCCAGGTGCAGGTCCAGGTGAAGATCGGCATGTCCATCAGTTTCATGCCCGGGGTACGCATTTTCAGCACGGTGGCCAGGAAGTTGACCCCCGTTAGCGTCGTCCCCAGTCCCGATAGCTGTAGGGCCCAGATGTAGTAATCAACGCCAACACCCGGGCTGTAGCCCAGTTCCGACAGTGGTGGATACGCAACCCAACCGGTACGGGCGAACTCGCCGACACCCAGGGACACGTTCACCAGCACTACGCCGGACACCAGCAGCCAGAAGCTCAGGGAGTTCAGGAACGGGTAGGCAACGTCACGCGCGCCGATCTGCAGCGGCACGACGAGGTTCATCAGGCCGGTGAAGAATGGCATCGCCATGAAGATGATCATGATCACACCGTGAGCGGTGAAGATCTGGTCATAGTGTTCAGGCGGCAAGTAGCCAGGGGAACCCTCAGTGGCCAGGGCCAGCTGGGAGCGCATCATGACGGCGTCGGCAAAACCACGCAGCAGCATGATCATGGCAACGACGATGTACATCACGCCGATTTTCTTGTGGTCGACGGAGGTCAGCCACTCGGACCACAGATAGGTCCACTTCTTGAAGTAGGTGATTGCCGCGAATACCGCCAGACCACCGAACGCGATCATGGCAATAGTCACCATGACGATCGGCTCGTGGAACGGTACCGCTTCCCAACTTAATTTACCAAACATCGTTTACTCCTCTGCCCCGGCAGCTGAATGCGAACTCATGTCCATCCCTTCCATACCGGCCACTTCTTTCTCGTTCGTCTCGTGGTGCATCGGCTTGCCCGGATTCATGCCTTCATACTTGTCGATGATGGTCTGGAACAGGTTTGGCGTGAACGAGGAGTAGAGCTCGACAGGGTTGTTCTGGCTTGGTTTGGAAAGGGCTTCGTATTCAGCCTTTTCAAGCTGTTTAGGTGCCTTCTTGACATCACTGACCCAGGCATCGAAATCCGCCTGAGAAGTGGCGATAGCTTTGAACTTCATACCGGTGAAACCCGCGCCGCTGTAGTTAGCGGAGATACCGTCGAATTCAGCGTTCTGGTTGGCAATCAGGTGCAGCTTGGTCTGCATGCCCGCCATCGCGTAGATCTGCCCGCCCAGGCCCGGGATGAAGAACGAGTTCATCACAGTGTCGGAAGTGATGCGGAAGTTAACCGGCGTGTTGGCAGGGAACACGAGCTTGTTGACGGTGGCGATGCCTTGCTCTGGGTAGATGAACAGCCACTTCCAGTCCATGGAGACCACTTCGATGGTGATCGGCTTGACGTCGGACTCCAGCGGACGATAAGGGTCCAGCGCGAGGGTCGACTTGTAGGTGACGTAGCCCAGGGCAATGATGATGAGCACCGGAACAGCCCAGACCGCGATTTCGACCTTGGTGGAGTGCGACCACTTCGGCGCGTAGACGGCATCCTTATTGGAAGCGCGGTATTTCCAGGCAAAAGCGAAGGTCATGGCGATGACCGGCACTACAACCAACAGCATCAGCAGCGTTGCGGTGATGATCAGGTTTCGCTCGTCCAGGCCGACCTGGCCCTTGGGATCGAGCAAGGTCATGTTGCAACCACTCAGCAACAACGTGCCAAGCAGAGGCAAGAAGCCTAAGAATCTGGGGTACCTGTTTTTACTCATCTCACGACCTCTAAAGCAGCTTGCGCAATGCAGTTGGGTTTTGATCGCCAACACTTCACCCTGCCAAGGGTTGGCATTTTTTCTTCGATTGAATAAGGGCCTGCCCGTCGCGCTAAACGCTGATCGACAAATCCTGGGCCAGCGGTGTGTTCTTATTCGATTTCGTGGTCAAAGGCCTTGTTACAGACCAATTCCATTTGGTGCGGATAATTGGAAGGTTGCCGACACCTGGAGTCGCATGGAGCAATCAAACCGCCCCTCGACCGCCTTCGTATGCTCAGGGATGAGCAGCGCCGGAATTTCAGTGCGGGTGATTGTAGATATGTAACGTTTTATAAACCATGTCTCATCTCGAAATAATTTTTATCGAATCCAGCAACAATCGTTAATGATTATTGCTGGATCCCACAAACGTATCGAGTTTCATCCTCAACAAAAACCCAAAAAAACGTAAGCTCACTACTCTTATTTTAGACAGCTTCGCTTATCGCAACGGGGTCGTAATCAGCCTCAAAGCCTATTGAAACAAGGCCTCCGGCATTTCGCTGGAGCCTGTTAAATCTGCCTGATGGGACTTTGTGGCCTTTGGCATTTTAATCGCTCGGATGGGATGAATTCGGGGTGTCGCGCAGCTTCGACGTCACCACTTGAAATGTCTTGCCACACCCTATGTGTGACAACATGTCGCACACGTGCCGCACCTTCCCATGATGCAAATCACACTCTTTTTTCAGAGACACTGAAATGCAAAACGCCCCGGACCTCTCAAGGAGGACCGGGGCGTTTTGTATCGTCAAGCGCTGCGGCAGGTGACCTTAGCGGATGTTCTTGCGGTTGCGGGAAATGCCCAGCGGCACCAGCACCACGGTCAGTACGAAGGCCACCAGCGCCCACTGCGCCAGGGACAAGCCCAGCAGGGGCGGATACGGCGTCTCGCAGAAACCATCGACCCGAAAGCCCAGCGGGAAGATCGAAGCCAGCGGCAGGCTGTCGACAATCGGCTGCAGGACGTCGATCCCGCAACTGACCGATGGATAGAACTGGGTAAACACGTGATGACCGGCAACCGCGCCACCGGCGATGGCGCTGAGCACCACCAGCGCTTCGAACACGGTAATGCTGCGTCGGGTGCGCATCGCCGCGCCGATGAAGGCGAAGATCGCGATCAGCAACAAGGCATAGCGTTGCAGGATGCACAGCGGGCATGGCGCTTCGCCCAGCACCACTTGCATGTACAGCGCGCCGCCGATCAGCGCCAGGCAGATCACCCCCAGCAAGACCATAAACCGTCGCTCACGCCCCAAACGCGTTGTTTCGTCACTCATCCCCGTATCCCTTTGCCAAAGTGGTGGTAGTCATCGATAGGCTAGTTTACCGCGCGGCGACAGTGTGGTGGTTTTACAGGAGGGAATTAACGGCAGGGGAATTAACAGCGGATTAAACAGGAGGCAGCGTCAGAATCTGTGCCGCTGCTGATGTCCTCAATCGCGAGCAAGCCCGCTCCCACACTTGATCTGCATTGGCCACTCCATTGTGGTCCGACGCAAATCTAATGTAGGAGCGGGCTTGCTCGCGAAAGGGGCGATGCGGTGAGTCTGACTCACCGCAGAGGGTGTTACTCCAGCGCCGCTGCCGGGCCGAAGAACTCGTAACGGCTTTGCTTCTCTGGAACGCCCAGCGCTTTGAGGTGACGCTTGATCGCGCCCATAAAGCCTTTTGGTCCGAGGAAGTAAGCGTCCAGATCACGCTCCTCAGGCAACCACTCCCCCAACTGTTCCTGACTCAACAACCCGACCTGCTGCGCCGCCGGGCTGACGCCATCATCTTCGGCGTAGCAGTAGAAACGTTTGAGTTGCGGGTGACGCTCGGCCAGAGCATCAACCCAATCCCGGAAGGCGTGAACGCCACCGTTACGCGCGCAATGAATAAAGTGCACGGGACGCTTGGTCGCCAGCGCAGCTTGAAGCATTGGCAACGTCGGTGTGATCCCGACACCGCCGCTGATCAGCACCAGCGGTTTGTCGCTGGCGGTCAGAGTGAACTCGCCGGCCGGCGGAAACAGCATGATGCTCGCGCCCACATGGAACTGGTCATGCAGGAAGTTCGAGGCACGACCGCCCGCTTCACGCTTGACGCTGATGCGGTACTGGCCGGCGTCGGCCAGAGCCGACAGTGAATAGTTGCGACGAATCTCTTCGCCATCAAGGATCAGTTTCATGCCGATGTACTGGCCAGGCTCTGCTGCCAGAATCGGGCCTTTGTCTGCAGGCGCGAAGTAGAACGAAGTAATTTCCGAACTCTCCTCGACCCGAGCCACCAATTTGAATTCCCGCGCCCCGCGCCAGCCGCCCGGCGCCTCGGCCTTCTGGTCGTAGATCGCGGTTTCGGCACCGATCAGGATCTCGGCCAACTGGTTATAGGCCGCGCCCCAGGCGCTCATGACCTCAGGGGTGGCAATCTCGCTGCCGAGCACTTCAGAGATGGCCCGCAGCAGGCAGCTGCCGACGATTGGGTAGTGCTCAGGGAGAATTTGCAGGGCAACGTGCTTGTTGATGATTTTCGCCACCAGATCGCCCAATTGGTCCAACTGGTCGATGTGCCGCGCATACATCAATACGCCATTGGCCAGTGCCCGAGGCTGATCGCCGCTGCTCTGGTGGGCCTGGTTGAACATCGGGCGGACTTCCGGGTATTCAGAGAGCATCATGCGATAGAAATGTGTGATCAACGCTTCACCACCGCTTTCCAGCAACGGGACGGTCGATTTGACGATGGAGCGGTCTTGAACGCTAAGCATAGGGTGACTCCTGAGCTTTTATGATGACTAGCTGATTACCCTTTACGTATCAGTTTTCATGCCAAAAATTAAATATATATAAATCAATAACTTAATAAAAAAGTAGTCATATAGACAAAGCCAGGTTTATAGTCATTGAGACCACATGGAGTCAATATGACTGCAAAATTACTGCTCACTACCCTGCTCCCCCTGGTCTCCGACCTGTCCCGCGAACTGCCGGAGGGTGAGCGCTATCGACGCCTGCTCGAAGCCATGCGCACGCTGCTGCCGTGTGACGCCGCCGCCCTGTTGCGCCTCGACGGCGAATGGCTCGTGCCCTTGGCAGTGGATGGCCTGAGCCCGGACACCCTGGGTCGGCGCTTCAAGGTCAGCGAGCATCCACGCTTCGAGGCGTTGCTCAGCAGTCCCGGGCCGACCCGCTTCGCCAGCGACAGCGAGTTACCGGACCCTTACGACGGTCTGGTGGACGGTCTCGACGAACACCTGGAAGTCCACGACTGCATGGGCTGCCCGCTGTTTATCGACGAACGCCCCTGGGGCTTGCTGACCCTCGATGCCCTGGACCCACAACGTTTCGAACCCATCGAACTGGACGCCCTGCAAGCTTTCGCCAGCCTCGCCGCTGCGACGGTGAATGCCGCCGAACGCATCGAACGACTGGCCCTGCGCGCCGAGGACGAACATCAGCGCGCCGAGGTCTACCGTCAGGCCAGTGGCCAGCAACACCGCGAAATGATCGGTCAAAGCAAAACCCACAAACGCCTGATGGAAGAGATCAGCCTGGTGGGTGGTAGTGACCTTACGGTACTGATCACCGGCGAGACCGGGGTCGGCAAGGAGCTGGTGGCCCAGGCGATTCATGCTGCTTCACCGCGAGCCGACAAACCGATCATCAGCCTGAACTGCGCGGCCCTGCCGGACACCCTGGTGGAAAGCGAACTGTTCGGCCATGTGCGCGGTGCGTTCACCGGCGCGATGAACGACCGCCGCGGCAAGTTCGAACTGGCCAATGGCGGCACGCTGTTTCTTGATGAAGTTGGCGAATTGTCATTGACGGTGCAGGCCAAATTGCTACGGGTGCTGCAAAGTGGTCAGTTGCAACGCCTGGGCTCGGACAAGGAGCATCAGGTCGACGTGCGCCTGATCGCCGCGACCAACCGCGATCTGGCCGAAGAGGTGCGTAGCGGCCGATATCGAGCCGACTTCTACCATCGCCTTAGTGTTTACCCGCTGCTGGTGCCCGCGCTTCGTGATCGCGGGCGCGATGTACTACTGCTCAGCGGGTTCTTCCTGGAGCAAAACCGCTCGCGCATGGGCCTCAACAGCTTGCGCCTGACCAGCGATGCTCAGGCGGCGCTGCTGGCTTACGCCTGGCCGGGCAATGTCCGCGAGCTCGAACACTTGATTGGCCGTAGCGCGTTGAAGGCACTGGGCAATTGCCGTGAGCGACCGAAGATCCTCAGCCTCAGCGCGGCGGATCTGGACTTGCCGAATGTCGCTACCCAGGCGTCCCCGCCAGAGCCTGCCGCCGTCCCCCTGGTTTTACCCGACGCCACCGGGGATCTACGCCTGGCTACCGAGAACTACCAGCGACAGTTGATCAACGCCTGCCTTGAGCGACACCAGAACAACTGGGCAAGCGCCGCCCGTGAGCTAGGCTTGGACAGGGCGAACCTTGGAAGGATGGCGAAGCGGTTGGGGATGAAGTGATCTCAAATCGATTTCGGTCTCATGTGGCGATCTGGATTGCGGGCATTCACCCTAAAGCCAGCCCGCAACAAGTCGATAACCCGTCATCGATAGCTGTTCTCGGCCCCGTTACCGCGAACCACCTTATTCACAGAAGGTTTTTATGTCCTCAACCAAAGCCCGCGCAGACTCACTCTCGCTTCTGCTATTTACCTTGCGCAGCGGCAAGCTGATGGCGATCAATCTGCTGAAAGTCAGTGAAATCATCCCCTGCCCGCCGCTGACCAAGCTTCCGGAGTCGCACCCGCACGTCAAAGGCATCGCCACCCTGCGCGGAGCCTCGCTGTCGGTGATCGATTTGAGCCGGGCAATTGGTGAAAAGCCGCTGGTCGACCCGGACGGTGGCTGCCTGATCGTCACCGACGTCAGCCGCTCCAAGCAGGGCCTGCACGTTCAGGCCGTGAGCAAGATCGTGCATTGCCTGACCACCGATATCCGCCCGCCACCCTACGGCGCCGGCGGCGTCAGGTCGTACATCACCGGCGTGACCTCGGTCGACGGCACCCTGGTCCAGGTATTGGATATCGAAAAAGTCATCCACGGCATCGCCCCGGCACAAATCGAAATGGCGCCGACCGAACTGAGCATGGAAGACGCCGAAGTGCTGGGTAACGCCAGGATTCTGGTGGTCGATGACAGCCAGGTGGCGTTGCAGCAATCGGTGCACACCTTGCGCAACCTCGGCCTGCAATGCCACACCGCGCGCAGCGCCAAGGAAGCCATCGACTGCTTGCTGGACCTGCAGGGCACTGATCAACAAATCAACCTGATCGTCTCGGACATCGAAATGTCGGAGATGGACGGTTACGCCTTCACCCGTACCCTGCGCGAAACTCCGGACTTCGCCCACCTCTACGTGTTGTTGCACACCTCCCTGGACAGCGCGATGAACAGCGAAAAAGCGCGCTTGGCCGGCGCCAACGCCGTGCTGACCAAGTTCTCCTCGCCGGAACTGACCAAGTGCCTGATCGAGGCCGCCAAATCCGTCGCGGCTCAGGGTATTTGAGCCTTGGCCGAGGACTATTGCCTGCTGCTGCGTCGAGACCTCGTTGAGGTTTTGTCGCCCGTCGCCTGGCCGACCGGCATCCGCCTGACTGATTACCGTCCGGAGCTTGCCGAGGCAGTTCATGGCTTGATGGCGCTGGGTTATCAGCAGGGCGGCGGTAGCGTGCCGGCGCTGGACATCTGGCGTAAAGGCTTTGAAAGCGATGCCGAGTATGACCCGGCGCTGTGCTTTATCGCCCTCGACGCCCAAGGGATTGTCGGCGTCGCCCAATGCTGGACCAGCGCCTACATCAAAGACCTGGTAGTGCATCCCCGGGCTCAAGGCCAGGGTATTGGACGAGCTTTGCTGATGCATGCGTTCCGGGTTTTCCAGCACAAGCGCGAAGGTTTTGTTGACCTGAAGGTGCTGGAAGAAAACCAACGCGCCAGGCGCCTGTATGAAAGCGTCGGGATGCGTGTGGTCCGCAGAGAACTCCTTCCCCTGTAACGCCGCGACTCGCCCGTCCGCCAACGCCCAATGACTGGCGCATAACTTGCTTCAAGACAGGCCTTTGCGGTGATCCTGCGGGTAATCCCGTCACCACTCTCGCCTATCAATTGCGGCCGGCCGTTCAATGAATACGACGTTTTCCTGCGTAGGTTGCGGCAAGTGCTGCAACGACCACCATGTCCCCCTGACCCTCACCGAAGCCCGCCAGTGGGCAGCTGACGGCGGCAACGTGATTGTGCTGGTGGAAGGTTTTCTCGGTAATGGTCTGGGCCTGCCGGTGCTGCAACGCGAGCATGCCGAGCGACGTTCCTGCGTGGTGCCCAGCGGTATAACCGAGGCTTATGTAGCGATCACCTTCGCCGCGTACAACGTCGGCCCCTGCCGGAATCTTGACGAAGACAACCTCTGCCAGATCTATGAGCACCGGCCTTTGGTGTGTCGCATCTACCCCATGGAAATCAACCCACACATCGCGCTCAAGCCAGCCACCAAGGATTGTCCGTCAGAATCCTGGGAAAAAGGTCCGGCCCTGATTGTCGGCGGCGAGTTGGTCGATAAGGAACTGGCCGATTTGATCCAGCGTTCGCGCCAGGCTGATCGGGACGATATTCAGACCAAGGAAGCCATCTGCGAACGGTTGGGCATTTGAACTACCGCGCTCAAGGGCGACGGTTTTACTGCTTACCTGCCGGACATGACGGCGTTCGCCATCGCCATCGACCAGATTGCAGCGCACCCGGCAGAGCATTCAGCCGGCGAGTGGCTATTTCATGTGTCAGGGACGGATATCGCCGAACAAGTGCGAGCAGCCGGGGCGCAGGTGGCGACGGCGGAGCCTGCCAACTATGCGTTCATCTCGTTGCGAGCGGCCTAGGGTTCGGCTCAGTGCTTTCACTGACTGCACTGACTCAGCGCTTACCCATCGAGCGACGGGTGCCAGGAGGCGCTGCGCCCGGAGTCTTGGTGTGGCCGTTCTTGGCGCCGTTTTTGTACCACGGCTGATTGGCGTTCTTCGCCGTGGCAAGCTCGCCCGGATTGAACGGGAACTTGAACGCGGGAATAGCGGCTTTGTCTTCGGTACCTGCGCTGGAGTCGACGCTGTTTTGCAGGTCAGCCTGTTCGTCACTCTGGACGTCAGCAGCAGGCAGTTGTTTAGGGGAAGTCATGAAAGCTCCAGGTGATGCATAAATAAGAGTCGGGCCAGATTGGCTGGCCGCGAAGGCCGCAGTATACCTGCCCGACTGGCACCCGCACGCTCACCTTCGGTCGTCCAAAGAAGAATTTTACGGGCCCGCTTTCAATCCTGGACGAAAGATTCCTACAGGTAGGTAATGGTGACGATGCCTTTATCAGACGTGGAGTCGACGCTCGCACCCGAGATAGGCAACCGTTCGAAGCTGGCGGTGAATGGAGTAAAGCCGTGCCTGCACGCATTCCCCGTGGTATTCACCGTCAGCGTAAGCTGAGGTGAAACCTCCACTCGCTGTGAATGCCCGGAAAAGTCCACCGTACCCGCACGCCCGACCTCGCAGCCCGAATCCACAATCTGACCGACAAAATTGATCTGCCCGGAACCACCTTCGGCGTGGGTATTCATGGCAAGAGGAAGCAACAAAAGCACGCTCGAAACTATGATTTTCAGACTCACTTCAAGCTCCCTTATTTTATGGCTCATCCAGGTCATACCCAAATGGCATATGGGCTTGGAAACTGCTGACCCGCAAGTTCTATACCCGCCTGCGCCGTCAGATCTTGAATCAGCATAGTCAAACGGCCATTACTGACAGCGCTGTCAGTTAGCAGTCACTTTGCTGACCGGGTTGGAGGGCTATAAGTAAGTCACTGAAACTGGCCAATCTCTCGATCACTTTGCCCTGGCGTCATACAAACATGCGTATTCAGAAAAAAACGGTGTTGATCGCGGGGTTGCTGATCGCCTTGGCCGCAGTGGCTGCCTGGTTTTTGAGCCGGCCTGCCGCGAACAAGCTGGCGGCGCCAACCGCGATTCCAGTACGGGTGATCAGCGTCATCGAGAAGGACGTTCCGCGCTATGTCAGCGGCATTGGCTCGGTGCTGTCCCTGCACAGCGTGATCATCCGTCCACAGATCGATGGCATTTTGACCAAACTTTGGGTCAAGGAAGGTCAGCTGGTAAAAAGCGGTGACCTGCTGGCATCCCTCGATGATCGCACTATCCGCGCCAGCCTCGATCAGGCCCGTGCTCAACTGGGGCAAAACCAGGCGCAACTGCAAGTGGCCGAGGTCAATCTCAAGCGATACAAGCTGCTGAGCGTCGATGATGGTGTCTCCAAGCAGACCTACGATCAGCAACAGGCGCTGGTGAACCAATTGAAAGCTACCGCGCAGGGCAATCAGGCGGCCATTGACGCTGCGCAAGTCCAACTCTCCTACACCCAAATTCACTCTCCGGTGACCGGTCGAGTCGGCATTCGCTCTGTCGATGAAGGCAACTTCCTGCGCATGAGCGATACCCAAGGCTTGTTCTCGGTGACCCAGATCGACCCAATCGCCGTCGAATTCTCCCTGCCACAACAGATGCTGCCGACCCTGCAGGGACTGATCAGCGCCCAGACCCAAGCCCAGGTCAACGCCTATATGGGCGCCGACACCGATGGCGAAACCGGCGACCTGCTCGGCGAAGGTCACCTGACCCTGATCGACAACCAGATCAACGCCAACACCGGCACCATTCGCGCCAAGGCCGAATTCAGCAACACCGGGCAAAAGCTATGGCCGGGACAATTGGTGACCATCAAGATCCAGACCGCCCTCGACAAAGCTGCCTTGGTGGTACCGCCAACCGTGGTGCAACGCGGCCTCGATCAGTATTTCGTCTACCGGGTCAAAGCTGACACAGTGGAAGTGGTGCCGGTGCAGATGGTTTATCAGGACAGTGGCCTGAACATCATCAAGGGCGTTCAGGCCGGTGATGTGCTGGTGAGCGACGGCCAATCGCGGCTCAAGGCAGGTTCCAGGATCGAGGTGCTGAATGAACCGCCGCAGGTCACTCAGACAGCGAAAACGGAGCCGCAACCATGAAGGGCCATGGCTCGGTGTCGGCCTGGTGCATCGACCACCCGGTCTCTACCCTTCTGCTGACGTTTGCGCTGGTGCTGCTGGGGCTGATCGCCTTCCCGCAGCTGCCCATCGCGCCGTTGCCGGAAGCGGAATTCCCGACCATCCAGGTGACTGCGCAGTTGCCCGGCGCCAGCCCGGACACCATGGCCTCCTCAGTGGCCACGCCACTGGAAGTACAGTTCAGCGCCATCCCCGGCATGACCCAAATGACCTCCAGCAGTGCCTTGGGCTCCACCAACCTGACGCTGCAATTCACCCTCAATAAAAGCATCGACACCGCTGCCCAGGAAGTTCAGGCGGCGATCAACACCGCCTCCGGCAAGCTGCCCAAAGACATGCCGAGCCTGCCGACCTGGAAGAAGGTCAACCCGGCCGATAGCCCGGTGCTGATCCTCAGCATCAGCTCCACGCAGATGCCCGGCACCGAACTCAGCGATTACGTGGAAACCCTGCTGGCGCGGCAGATCAGCCAGATCGACGGTGTCGGCCTGATTAACATCACCGGCCAGCAACGTCCGGCCATTCGCGTGCAAGTTGCGCCGGACAAACTGGCGGCCATCGGCCTGACCCTGGCCGATATCCGTGGGGCGATCCAACAGGCCAGCCTGAACCTGGCCAAAGGCGCGCTGTACGGCAAGTCGAGTATTTCCACTCTGTCGACCAACGACCAGCTGTTCCACCCCGAGGAGTACGGGCAACTGATCGTCTCCTACAAGGACGGCGCACCGGTCCACCTCAAAGATATCGCGAGGGTGATCAACGGTTCGGAAAACGCCTACGTCCAGGCCTGGTCCGGTGATCAGCCGGGGCTGAACCTGATCATTTCCCGTCAGCCCGGCGCCAACATTGTCGAGACCGTCGACCGGATTCAAGCAGCATTGCCGCACCTGCAGGCGATGCTCCCGGCCTCGGTGCAAGTGACAGTGCTCTCGGACCGGACCAAGACTATCCGTGCTTCGTTGCATGAAGTGGAAATCACCCTGCTGATCGCCGTGTTGCTGGTGATCGCGGTGATGGCGCTGTTCTTGCGCCAGTGGTCGGCGACGATGATTGTCTCCAGCGTGCTTGGCGTGTCTTTAATCGCCAGCTTAGCCCTGATGTACGTGATGGGTTTCAGCCTGAACAACCTGACCCTGGTGGCGATCGTGGTCGCCGTGGGCTTTGTGGTGGACGATGCGATCGTGGTGGTGGAGAACATTCACCGCCACCTCGAGGCCGGCGATGGCATGCGCGAGGCGGCGATCAAAGGCGCCGGCGAGATCGGTTTCACCGTGGTTTCCATCAGTTTCTCGTTGGTGGCGGCGTTTATTCCGTTGCTGTTCATGGGGGGTGTGGTCGGGAGGCTGTTCAAGGAATTCGCCCTGACCGCGACCTCGACCATTTTGATTTCAGTGGTGGTGTCGCTGACCCTGGCACCAACCCTGGCCGCTCTATTCATGCGGGCGCCAGTCCATGACGCCCATGCCAAAACCGGCTTCGGTGAGCGACTGCTGGCGCTCTACGAAAAAGGCCTGCGTCGCGCCCTCGCCCACCAACGCTTGATGCTCGGGATCTTCGGTCTGACCCTGGCCATGACCATTGTCGGTTACGTGATCATTCCAAAAGGGTTTTTCCCGGTACAGGACACCGGTTTCGTGCTGGGCACCAGTGAAGCCGCGGCCGACGTGTCCTACCCGGACATGGTGGCCAAACACCTGGCACTGGCGAAAATTGTCGGCGCCGACCCGGCGGTTCAGTCCTTTTCTCACTCCGTCGGGGTGACCGGCAGCAACCAGACCATCGCCAACGGCCGCTTCTGGATCGCCTTGAAAGACCGCAGCCAGCGCGACGTCTCGGCCAGCGAATTTATCGACCGGATCCGCCCGCAACTGGCCAAGGTTCCGGGCGTCGTTCTTTACATGCGGGCAGGCCAGGACATCAACCTCAGCTCCGGGCCGAGCCGCAGCCAGTACCAATACGTGCTCAAAAGTAACGACGGGCCGACCCTGAACACCTGGACTCAACGCCTGACGGAAAAGCTGCGGGCCAACCCGGCGTTCCGCGACCCGTCCAACGACCTGCAACTGGGCGGCAGCATTACCCACATCAGCATCGACCGCAGCGCCGCGGCGCGTTTTGGCCTGACGGCGACCAATGTCGACGAAGCGCTTTACGACGCGTTCGGCCAGCGTCAGGTCAACGAATTCCAGACCGAAATCAACCAGTACAACGTGATCCTCGAACTCGACGCCAAACAGCGCGGCAAGGCCGAAAGCCTGAATTACTTCTACTTGCGCTCGCCGCTCAGTGGCGAGATGGTGCCGTTGTCGGCGCTGGCCAAGGTCGATCCGCCAACCGTCGGGCCGCTGTCCATCGCCCATGACGGAATGTTCCCGGCCGCCAACCTGTCGTTCAACCTCGCGCCCGGCGTGGCGCTGGGCGATGCGGTGATCATGCTCAACAAGGCGAAGAATGACATCGGCATGCCGGCCTCGATCATCGGCAACTTCCAGGGCGCGGCCCAGGCGTTCCAGAGTTCGCTGGCCAGCCAACCGTGGTTGATCCTCGCGGCGCTGGTGGCGGTCTACATCATTCTCGGCGTGCTCTATGAGAGCTTCGTGCATCCGCTGACGATCATTTCAACACTACCCTCGGCCGGCCTTGGCGCCTTGCTGATGCTGTGGATCTTCGGCCAGGACTTCTCGATCATGGCCTTGATCGGTCTGGTGTTGTTGATCGGGATCGTCAAGAAGAACGGCATCCTGATGATCGATTTCGCCCTCGATGCCCAGCGTAAAGGTGGGCTTGCACCGGAAGAAGCCATCTACCAGGCCTGTCTCATCCGGTTCCGGCCCATCATGATGACTACCCTCGCGGCCCTGTTCGGTGCCTTGCCGCTAATGCTCGGCTATGGCACTGGTGCCGAACTGCGCCAGCCGCTGGGGATCGCCGTGGTTGGCGGGCTGCTGGTGAGCCCGGCGCTGACGTTGTTCACCACTCCGGTCATATACTTGTGGCTTGAACGGCTATTCCATCGGCCCAAACCAGCCCCGGTGCTGGCGACCACTTACTGAGGCGGGGTCATGCGCGTTCTGATTATCGAAGACGAAGAAAAAACCGCGGATTACCTGCATCGCGGTTTGACCGAACAAGGCTACACCGTGGACGTGGCTCGCGATGGCGTCGAAGGTCTGCACCTTGCGCTGGAAAGCGATTACGCGGTCATCGTGCTCGACGTGATGCTGCCCGGCCTCGACGGTTTTGGCGTGCTGCGAGCCCTGCGTGCGCGCAAGCAAACCCCGGTGATCATGCTCACCGCCCGCGAGCGCGTCGAAGACCGGATCAAAGGCCTGCGCGATGGCGCCGATGACTACCTCGGCAAACCCTTTTCCTTTCTCGAGTTGGTCGCTCGCTTGCAGGCATTGACCCGCCGCAGCGGTGGTCATGAGCCGGTGCAGATCAGCATCGCCGACCTGTGGATAGATTTGATCAGCCGCAAGGCCAGCCGGGCCGGCGCGCGCCTGGACCTGACCGCCAAGGAGTTTTCGCTGCTCAGCGTGCTGGCCCGGCGTCAGGGTGAAATCCTCTCCAAAACCGCTATTGCCGAGATGGTCTGGGACATCAATTTCGACAGCGACGCGAATGTCGTCGAAGTGGCGATCAAACGCCTGCGGGCCAAACTTGACGGACCGTTCGAAGAGAAACTGCTGCACACCATTCGCGGCATGGGTTATGTGCTGGAGAGTCGCGGTGTCTAACTCCATTGCCCTGCGCCTGAGCGGCATGTTCACCCTGGTAGCTTTGCTGGTATTCCTGTTGATTGGTTGGGCGCTTTATCAACAAGTCGACAAAGGCCTGGGCCGGCTGCCCGAAGCCGAACTGGTTGCGCGCTACAGCGTGCTCGAATCCGCCCTCAACCGCGATGGCACACCCGAACACTGGGTGAAGATCAACGCCAAGCTCAAGCTGCTCAGCGAAGAAGACAAACGCATCCGTTTCTGGGTGATCAGCGGTGACGCCGGCTATGAATATGGCGCCCCGGATGCACAACTCCGCGCCTTTGCCCAAGGACCTTTGGGCATGCGTGACTTGACCTTGCCGGATCATCCTTACCCGCTGAAAGTGTTGGTCAGCCAACTCCCGGCCAAGGACCCGCAACCACCGCTGCGCTTTCTGATTGGCATCGACACCGAGACCTTCTCCCAGACCCAGCATCACTTGCTGATCGCGCTGATCAGCCTGGCCATCATCGGCGTGTTACTGGCCTCAGCGTTGGGCTACTGGGTTGCGCGAATCGGTTTGAAGCCGCTGATCAAATTGTCCCAGGAAGCTCAACGTCTGGCGCCGCCGCTGCTGTCTGGACGCCTGCAACTGTCGCCGCTGCCACCGGAACTCAACCAGTTCGTCAGCGCCTTCAATTCGACCCTGGAACGGGTGGAGCAAGCCTATTCACGCCTTGAGTCGTTCAACGCCGACGTGGCCCACGAACTGCGCTCGCCGCTGACTAACCTGATCGGCCAGACCCAGGTCGCGCTGACGCGCGGCCGTTCGGCCGAACACTACTTCGAAGTCCTGCAATCGAACCTCGAAGAGCTTGAGAGACTGAGGTCGATCATCAATGACATGCTGTTTCTGGCCAGCGCCGACCAGGGCAGCAAAGCCACCAAACTCGCCTCGACGTCACTGGCGGATGAAGTCGCGACGACCCTGGACTATCTGGATTTCATCCTCGAAGACGCTCAGGTGAAAGTCGAGGTCAGCGGCGACGCCAATGTGCAAATCGAGAAAGCCCATCTTCGTCGGGCGCTGATTAATCTGCTGAATAATGCGGTGCAGCACACCGCACCCGGACAAACCATCCGCGTACAGATCGAGGTCCAGGAACACCAGGTCGCCATCGGTGTCGCCAACCCCGGCGAGTCCATCGCCAGCGAACACCTGTCGCGGCTGTTCGAACGTTTCTATCGCGTCGACGCCTCACGCAGCAACAGCGGCGCCAACCACGGATTGGGACTGGCCATCGTCAAGGCCATTGCGTTGATGCATGGCGGTGATGTGTTTGTGCGCAGTGATGACGGGATGAATACGTTCGGGATCTATCTGCCCCTATAAACGCGCTCGACGTGCTTCTGATGAATGATCGTTCCCAGGCTCCGCGTGGAAATGATCTGACTCCTGACTATTACCGTAGAAGCAATAGTCCTTTATGCAATCCGCTCTTTTTCCCGACGCTTAAGACCGTTACTTTTGCCACACCAACTATCACTTGCTCAGCAAGAAGGTCTTCAAGATGTCCAACACTATGGGTATTGCCAGCGCTTTCGTTTTGTCTTCTCTGTTCCTGTCGCCATTTGCCATGGCCGAAGAGTCTCCAGCATTCATCGCGCACAATACCGCGCGCTCCGATGCCTTCGAAAAGTCCCAGGCCGAGTTGACCGCCAAGGCGCAGAACCCTGAGCAATCCCGGAAAGCATCAGCCAGCCAGGCGCAACCGCGGGTTGAGAAAGACAGCTGATCAGCACTATCGCTCTGTTTCCCACGACACTTTTCAGGGCTCTTTCCCCTGAGAAGTTGTCTTAAAAGCCGCTGCTATCAGCGGCTTTTTTTTCGTGGTTAAAAACAACCAGGCCGCTTCGTTTTAACTAATAAGAAACACCTGAGTTATTCAAAACAATAACTGCCGTTATTGATCAAAGGAGTTCTACCTCACGTGAGTTTTTCACTCAAGTTCAGCCCACTATTCATTGCAGTGGCTGCAACGATCGTCCCCAACGTCCACGCGGCAGACGACTCAACCGATGGGTTAGTCGAAGGTTCCAGTCTCAAGCTCAACGCCCGTAACTACTACATGAACCGTAACCGTCACCAAAACACGGATGACAACATTGAATGGGGCCAGGGTTTCCTGGGGATTTTCGAATCCGGTTACACCCAGGGCAGCGTCGGTTTCGGCCTTGATGCCCACGCCATGCTGGGGCTCAAGCTCGACGGCGGTGGCGGCACCGACAGCTCGAGCATCCTGCCCATCGGTAGTGGTAACGGCAAAGCGCCGGCTTCGTTCTCTACCGCTGGCGGCACGCTGAAAATGCGCGCGTTCGACACCGAACTGAAGGCCGGTGACCTGTTCCTCAACAACCCGGTAATTGCTGGCGGCCAGACCCGCATGCTGCCGCAGACCTTTCGCGGCGTGAGCCTGACCAACCACAGCATCAACGGTTTGCTGATCGAAGGAGGCCAGGCCAGCTTCACCAAACTCTACAACCAGAGCGGCCACCAACGCATCGGCACCTCTTATGGCACGTTGCCGGACGGTGATGAGAGCCAGCACCTGAACTGGGCCGGCGTAGCGTGGAGCGGCCTTGCGGGTTTGACCAGCAGCCTGTACGCGTCTGAGCTCAAGGATATCTGGAACCAGTACTACTACGACCTGGACTACACCTACGCGGTGAACGAACTGGTCAGCCTCAACCCGGGCCTGCACTTCTATCACACCCAGGACACCGGCGAGGCACTGCTCGGCACCATCGACAACAACACCTACAGCCTGCATTTCACCGTCGGCGTCGGTAATCACAGCGTCACCGCCGCCTACCAACGGGTGAATGGCAACACGCCGTTCGATTACATCACCCAGGGCGACAGCGTCTATCTGGACAACTCTCAGCAGTACTCGGACTTCAACGGCCCGAACGAACGCTCGTGGAAGCTCAAGTACGCCTATGATTTCGTCGGTCTCGGCCTGCCGGGTCTGACCTCAGCCGTATCGTATTCGCGTGGCGAACTGGACCTGACCAAAGTCGATCCGCAGAGCGCTGGCTACGGCAAGACCTGGTACAGCGCCGACGGCAAGAACGCCAAACACTGGGAACGTGACGTCGATCTCAAATATGTGGTCCAGGGTGGTACAGCCAAAAATCTGGCGGTGCACTTACAGTGGGCGACCAGCCGTGGTGGCGACGGTTACTCATCGGTGGATCAGGATGTCGACGAATACCGTGTGATCGTCGATTACCCACTGAATGTGTTCTAAGCTCAGCTAAGCAAAAGGCCAGCACGTTTTGCTGGCCTTTTTTATGCTCGGGATTTATACATGCGCCATAGGCGTAACAGGTCTCTGTCACTCTGCCCGCTTCCTTTGCAACAACTTCATTACCGCCAAGCCAGCAGAAGCCAGAACCATGAGTGTGAGTAGTGCGACATCCCTGCACCTGCCCCCCGTCAGCCGGTCGGAGTGGATTCTGATTCTCGGCAGTTCGCTGACCGTGATTGCCATTCTGAGCATCGTGACCTTTCTGCTGATCCGCGAACACCGAAGTGCCGAGCTGGCCGCGACCCGTGCTGCCTCCAACATCGTGCGGTTGATCGACGCCGATGTGCTGCGCAACATCGAGCTCTATGACCTGTCCTTGCAGGGATTGATATCCGCTTCGCAGCGTACCGACCTCACGATGGTTTCCCCGCAAATACGTCATCTGGCGATGTTCGATCGAGCAACTGCCGCCCCTCATAAAGGCGACATTCTGTTACTCGATCAACGCGGCAACGTCATCGCCGACTCGGCGTCAGTTGAACCGCGGGCGGGTAACTACGCCGACCGTGAGTACTTCCAGTCCCATGTACAGAATCCCGACAGCGGAATGTTTATCAGCCGTCCGTTCAAGGCCAGACGCGCTGATCACGACTGGCGCATCAGCTTCAGCCGACGCGTTTCCTCCCAACAGGGCGAGTTTCTCGGTGTCGCTGAAGCGGCCATGCGCCTGAGCTACTTCAATCAGTTGTTCAGGAGTTTGAGTATCGATCGTAACAGCTCGGTTAATCTGATCAGCACCGACGGTGTCCTGCTGGCCCAGGAGCCGACCCTGGCCGATGACCTGATCGGAAAGGACTTCAGTAACCGACCCAACTTCATGCGCATTCTGCGAGAAGGCAATGGCAGCTTCAGCAGTGTCTCGAGCCGCGATCGCCAACAGCGGCTGTACACCTTCTCCCGGGTTGGCAAACTGCCATTAATCGTCGTGGTAGCGCTCTCGACCGATGAAGTACTTGCCCCATGGAAGCGCACCGCAGTACTGATCAGCAGTGCCACCGGCGTGCTCTGCATCGGCCTGCTCTGGCTGACCTGGCTGCTGTGCCGCGAGCTGCGTCTGCGCCACAACGCCGAGCAGGAACTGGCGCAACTGGCCGCTACCGATGCGCTGACCGGCGTGGCCAACCGTAGAGCACTGGATCATGTACTCAGCCGTGAATGGGCTCGTGCGCAGCGTTCGGGCAAGCCGCTGTCGGTGCTGATGATCGATGCGGATCATTTCAAGGCGTTCAACGACCGGCACGGCCATCAGGTCGGTGACGAGGCGCTGCGCACGGTCGCCAGTGTGATCAGCGAGAATATCCGTCGCCCGGCGGACCTTGCCGCCCGTTATGGCGGCGAGGAGTTTGCCGTGGTCCTGGCCGAGACCGATACCCTCGGCGCGTTACGCATTGCCGAGAACATCCGCGCCGCCGTCGAAATGCTTGCGCCGATCAATGGCGACACATTGCCAATCACGGTGAGCATCGGCCTCAGCACTTGGTCAGGAGCCCCCGGGGAAAGCCTGGAAACACTGCTGTTCACCGCCGACAAAGCACTCTATCAGGCCAAAGACAGTGGGCGGAATCGGGTGGTGGCGGGCAAATTCACGTTGTGAATACCGGCCTCATCGCGAGCAAGCTCGGCTCCTACAAGACCTGTGCAAAACCTGTAGGAGGCGAGCTTGCTCGCGATGGGGCCCTGATAGGCGCCGCCAAAAATAGAGACAGCCACTTTCCGTCAGCCATAAAAAAAGGCCACCTGAAGGCAGCCTTTAAAAACAAAAGGAAAGAGAGTGTTACTTACACCGCCGCGACGGGACGCATGTAAGAGATCGGTGCAGTGCTGGCATCTTCGAAGGTCACGACTTCCCACGCATCTTTCTGCTCAATCAATTTGCGCAGAAGCTGGTTGTTCAGTGCATGCCCCGACTTGAAGCCGCGGAACTCACCTATCAGGCTGTTGCCCAGCAGGTAGAGGTCACCAATTGCATCGAGGATTTTGTGCTTCACGAATTCGTCTTCATAGCGAAGGCCGTCTTCGTTCAGTACACCATCCGCGTCGACCACGATGGCGTTTTCAACGCTACCGCCGAGTGCGAGGTTGTGCTTGCGCAGGTACTCGATATCACTCATGAAACCAAAGGTCCGGGCGCGGCTGACTTCTTTTACGAACGAAGTGCTGGAAAAATCCACGCTGGCACTTTGAGTGCGGTCACGGAACACCGGGTGATCGAAATCGATCTCAAAGCTCACTTTGAAGCCTTCGAAAGGGAGGAAAGTGGCGCGCTTGTCGCCGTCTTCCACAGTCACTTCACGCAGGATACGGATGAACTTTTTAGCTGCGTCCTGTTCTTCCAGGCCGGCAGATTGAATCAGGAATACGAAGGGTCCAGCGCTACCATCCATGATCGGGACTTCGGACGCGGAGAGCTCGACGTAGGCGTTATCGATGCCCAGGCCAGCCATGGCTGAGAGCAAGTGCTCCACCGTGTCCACTTTGGTGTCACCGTTGACCAGTGTGGTCGACATTGTGGTTTCACCAACGTTTTCCGCGCGAGCAGGAATCTGCACCACAGGGTCCAGGTCGGCACGACAAAACACAATGCCGGTGTCTACAGGTGCAGGCTTGAGGGTCAGGTATACCTTCTCCCCGGAGTGCAGACCTACACCTGTGGCACGGATAATATTTTTCAGGGTGCGTTGTTTAATCATGGCTTGGGCCGCTTCAGCGCAAATTGCGAACTGGTATCAACAAAGGCTGGCGATAATAGCAGACCAGACCTTTGCTGAACACCAATCACCCTAATACCCCTGATACATTCCATCAATCGGCCTGGCGACGCAGAAATGCCGGAATGTCCAGATAGTCTAGATCATCCTGTGGATTCATCTTCGCCGCAGTCGCAGCACTGGCCTGAGCCTGGTTGCGCATAACGGTTGGACGGTCCAGATCGCGGTAGTTCACCGACGGCATTTCCTGACGCGAAGGTGCTGGCGATTGAGCGGCCATGGAGGTATGAACAGTATTGTCGATGACCTTCACAGGCTTCTCGATTTTAGCGCCCAGACCTGTGGCAACCACCGTCACGTGCAGTTCGTCGCGCATGTCCGGATCGATAACAGTACCGACCTTGACCATTGCGTGCTCGGAAGCGAACGCTTCGATGATACTACCAACGTCCGAGTACTCACCCAGAGACAGGTCAGGACCGGCAGTGATGTTCACCAGAATACCGCGTGCACCTTGCAGGTTCACGTCTTCGAGCAACGGGTTGCGGATGGCCGCTTCAGTCGCTTCACGTGCACGGTTCGGACCGCTGGCGCAACCAGTGCCCATCATCGCCATGCCCATTTCGCTCATCACGGTACGCACGTCAGCGAAGTCGACGTTGATCATGCCTGGGCGCTTGATGATGTCGGAGATACCGCGAACGGCACCGGCCAAAACATCGTCAGCCTTGGCAAAAGCCGACAGAAGGCTGGCGTCTTTACCGAGGATGGTCAGCAGTTTCTCGTTGGGAATGGTGATCAACGAGTCGACGCTTTCGGACAGCAGACGGATGCCTTCATCGGCGATCTGCATGCGCTTGCGACCTTCGAACGGGAACGGACGGGTCACCACTGCAACGGTGAGGATGCCCATTTCCTTGGCCACTTCGGCAATGATTGGCGCAGCACCGGTACCGGTACCACCGCCCATGCCTGTGGTGATGAACACCATGTTGGTGCCCTGCAGCACTTCGGCAATGCGCTCACGGTCTTCCAGAGCGGCCTGACGACCCACTTCAGGATTCGCGCCAGCACCCAGGCCTTTAGTCACGCCAGTGCCCAATTGCAGGATGGTCCGCGCGCCGATGCTTTTCAGCGCCTGGGCATCAGTGTTGGCGCAGATGAATTCCACACCTTCAATGTTGCTCTTGACCATATGGTTGACAGCGTTGCCGCCGCCACCGCCGACACCGATAACTTTGATTACCGGGCTTGCGGGGATGTTGTCTACGAGTTCGAACATTTTCCCTCTCCTTTCATTTCTCTAGTTTTTTCGCCTACTGCTGCCACTTTGAAACTGTCTTGCGATAAATCTTTAGAAGTTGCCCTGAACCCAGCTCCTGAGACGATCGAACAGTGGGGTTTTAGCCTCGTCACTGTTGTAGCTGTCTCGATTGCTGCTGATCCCGGAAAAGGACACGCCATCGGACTGTTTTTGCAGCCCGTACATCAGCAAGCCCACACCGGTGGAATAAATCGGGTTGCGCACGACATCGTCGAGCCCTTTGACACCGTGCGGTACGCCCAGGCGAACCGGCATGTGGAAAATCTCTTCGGCCAGTTCGACCGCGCCTTCCATCTTCGACGTACCACCGGTCAGCACGATGCCGGCCGGGATCAGGTCTTCGTAGCCACTGCGACGCAGTTCGGCCTGAATCAGCGTGAACAGCTCGTCGTAACGCGGCTCGACCACTTCGGCCAGGGCCTGACGGGACAGCTCGCGCGGCGGACGATCACCGACGCTCGGGACCTTGATGGTTTCACCGGCACCGGCCAGTTTGGCCAGGGCGCAGGCATAGCGAATCTTGATTTCTTCGGCGTACTGGGTCGGAGTGCGCAACGCCATGGCGATGTCGTTGGTCACTTGATCACCGGCAATCGGGATCACCGCGGTGTGACGAATCGCGCCTTCGGTGAAGATTGCGATATCAGTAGTGCCACCGCCGATGTCCACCAGGCACACGCCCAGCTCTTTCTCGTCATCGGTCAGGACCGAGTAAGCGGAAGCCAGTTGCTCGAGAATGATGTCGTCGATTTCCAGACCGCAGCGACGCACGCACTTTTCAATGTTCTGTGCCGCGTTCACCGCGCAGGTGACCACGTGGACCTTGGCTTCCAGACGTACGCCGGACATGCCCAGAGGCTCACGCACACCTTCCTGGTTATCGATCACGTAATCCTGCGGCAAGGTGTGCAGCACGCGCTGGTCAGCCGGAATCGCCACAGCCTGGGCCGCATCGAGTACTCGCTCAAGGTCCGCCGAGCTGACTTCGCGATCACGAATCGCCACGATGCCGTGGGAGTTCAGGCTGCGAATGTGATTGCCCGCCACACCGACGAACGCCGAGTGAATGCGGCAACCGGCCATCAATTGCGCTTCTTCGATAGCGCGCTGGATCGACTGCACGGTGGACTCGATATTCACCACCACGCCCTTCTTCAGGCCGCGCGACGGATGCGTGCCGATACCGACGATTTCCAGCGTGCCATCGGCCGAGACCTCGCCCACCAGCGCTACCACTTTGGAAGTGCCGATATCCAGACCGACGATCATTTTGCCGCTTTGCACATTAGCCATTGGTCCTGCCTCTTCTTAATTCTTCGCGACAGCGGGTTGGGCCGTCGTGGGCGCTACAGGTTCCCGCCAGCCTACGGCGAGGCCGTTGGCATAGCGCAGATCGATGCGCGCAATGTTCGTAATCTGTTCTTTCAGCGTTTTTTCATAGATGGCAATGAAGCGGCGCATCTTTTCAACCAGGTAACCGCGACCCAACAACAGTTCGATCCCCGGGCCGGCGCTGCCTGCACCGGTGGTCAGAAACCAGCTGCCACGTTCACGCAACTCCAGACGGGCAATCGAAAAGCCCATCGGCCGAAGCATCTGGCTCAACACCTGATACTGCTGCATCACTTGCTGTTGAGCCCGCTGCGGGCCGAACAGCTGTGGCAAGTGTTCGTAGTTCGCCAGCTCACGCGGGGTGAACGCCTCGCCTTGGTTGTTCAACAGCGCTTCATCGCCCCAACGGGCCACGGGCAGTTGTTCTTCCAGGCGAATCACTACTTGATCAGGCCAGACGCGACGCACTTCGGCGTGGGCAATCCACGGCATTTTTTCAAGTTCGGTACGCATGCTCTCCAGGTCGATGGTGAAGAAGCTCGCCGCCACGTAAGGGGCGATTCGCTGCTGCACGGCTTGCTGGCTGATGTAACTCAAATCACCCTGGACGTTGATCTTGGTGATTGGCCGATCGGCATAAGGCAGCAAACGCTGCGCGCCTTCGTAGGTACCGAAGCCCAGAGCCACCAACAGCACCGGCCAGAACAAGGCCTTGAGGAAACCGAAATTGGCTTTCGGCAGGCGCACCGACATCGGCTCTTTAGCCACCATACGGCTGGCACCACGCGGCACCGGCTTACGGCCGGGGACGGGTTGCTGATGACGTAGCTGGGCGCCTTGCATGGGCTTAACCTCGCGGCTCTTCGTTGCTGGCAACACTTGCGGCTAAAATCGCCAACACCAACTGTTGGAAATCCAGGCCGGCTGCACGGGCTGCCATTGGGACCAGACTGTGGTCGGTCATACCCGGTGCAGTGTTGACTTCCAGAAACCAGAACTGCCCTTCGGCGTCCTGCATCACGTCAGCCCGTCCCCAACCGGCGATACCCAGCGCCTCACAGGCTTTTGCCGTGAGGTCCATGAGCTCTTGTTCTTTGGCACTATCAAGGCCACATGGAATCCGGTACTGGGTATCGGAAGCCACGTACTTGGCGTCGTAGTCGTAGAAACTGTGGGTCGTGCCCAAGGCGATCGGTGGCAACACCTGGTCACGCAGAGTGGCGATGGTGAACTCCGGACCTTGAATCCATTGTTCAACCAACACTTGCGAATCATAGGTACTGGCCGCTTTCCATGCGTCGATCAACTCGGACGCAGAACTCACTTTGGCCATACCGATACTTGAACCTTCATGGGCCGGTTTGACGATCAAAGGGAAGCCCAGTTCCGTCGCTGCAGAAATACAATCGGCTTCGCTGCTCAGTACCGCGTGACGCGGTGTCGGAATACCCAGGCTGTGCCAGACCTGCTTGGTCCGCAGCTTGTCCATGGCCAACGCAGAGGCAAGGATGCCGCTGCCAGTGTAAGGAATGCCCAGGCATTCCAGCAGGCCCTGCATACTGCCGTCTTCACCGCCACGACCGTGGAGAATGATAAACGCGCGGTCGATTTTCTCGCTCAGCAAACGTTGCAGGAAGTCATCGCCGACATCGATGCCGAAGGCGTTCACACCGGCGCCTTGCAGTGCTTCAAGAACGGCGTTGCCGGATTTCAGCGAAACCTCACGCTCGGCGCTCTTGCCACCGAACAGCACGGCGACGCGACCGAAGTCTTTCGGCTCGATCGTCGAGAACAGGTTGGCGTAGGCGGCAGTCATTTCAATTTCCCCTGACTGGCAGCAGCAACGGCGCCCGCAAACAGCGGACTGCTCAACAGTTTTGGTGCGAGACCGCCGATATCACCGGCGCCCTGGCACAGCAGGATGTCACCGGCACGCAGCAGCGGTTTGACCAGCGGTGCAAGGTCGACGCCACGCTCGATGTAGATCGGATCGAGCTGACCGCGCTGACGGATGCTGTTGCACAGCTTGCGGCTGTCAGCTCCCGGGATCGGCTCTTCGCCGGCCGGATAGACTTCCATCAGCAGCAAGACGTTGGCGTCGGCCAGCACATTGACGAAATCGTCGTACAGGTCGCGAGTACGGCTGTAACGGTGCGGCTGGTAAACCATCACCAGACGCCGATCCGGCCAACCACCGCGCACGGCTTTGATGACGGCTGCGACTTCGGTCGGGTGGTGACCGTAGTCGTCCACCAGCATGACATTGCCGCCTTCTACCGGCAGTTCGCCGTAGACCTGGAAGCGTCGACCAACACCCTGGAACCCGGACAGGCCCTGGACGATGGCTTCATCGCTGACGCCCTCGTCGGTGGCGATGGCGATGGTCGCCAGCGAGTTCAATACGTTATGGTTGCCCGGCATGTTCACCGAAACATCCAGTGGCTCGCGGTCAGGGCGCAGCACGGTGAAGAAGGTCTGCATGCCTTGCTGACGCACATTGATGGCGCGCACGTCGGCGTCTTCGCCGAAGCCGTAAGTGACCGTCGGGCGTTTCACCAGCGGCAGGATTTCACGCACTACCGGGTCGTCCAGACACACCACCGCCAAACCGTAGAACGGCAGGTTGTGCAGGAACTCGACGAAGGTTTTCTTCAGCTTGTTGAAGTCACCGTCGTAGGTCGCCATGTGGTCGGCGTCGATGTTGGTGACGACCGCTACCAGTGGCTGCAAGTGCAGGAAGCTGGCATCGCTTTCGTCAGCTTCGGCGATCAGATAACGGCTGGTGCCCAGCTGTGCATTAGTGCCTGCTGCATTCAGCCGGCCACCGATGACGAAGGTAGGGTCCAGACCACCGGCCGCGAACACCGAGGCGATCAGGCTGGTAGTGGTGGTTTTGCCGTGAGTACCGGCAACGGCGATGCCGTGGCGATAGCGCATCAGCTCGGCGAGCATTTCAGCACGCGGCACCACCGGAATCCGGCGTTCCAGAGCAGTGGCGACTTCCGGATTGGAAGTGTTCACGGCACTGGAAACCACCAGCACATCGGCGTTCGCAGCGTTTTCGGCACGGTGGCCGATAAAGATGTGTGCACCAAAGGACTCGAGACGCTCGGTCACTGGCGTTGCTTTCAGGTCGGAACCGGAAACGTCATAACCCAGGTTCAACAACACTTCGGCAATCCCGCACATCCCAACGCCGCCGATACCGACGAAGTGGATACGACGGATACGGCGCATTTCCGGTTGCGGCATGGCTTTCTGATTCTCAACCATGGGCCACCTCCAGGCAGATATCGACCACGCTACGGGTGGCATCGGGTTTGGCCAGGCGGCGGGCAGCGCTCGCCATGCTATTGAGTCGTTCCGGTTGCATCAAAACCTCTGTCAGGCGAGCAGCCAGATCGGCTGCGCCAGTCGTTCTTTGCGGCATCAGGAAGGCAGCGCCTTCACGGGCCAAATATTCGGCGTTGCGGGTCTGGTGATCGTCGATGGCGTGGGGCAGAGGCACCAGCATCGAGGGCAGACCGGCAGCGGCCAGTTCACTGATGGTCAACGCGCCTGCACGGCACACCACCAGGTCGGCCCAGCCATAGGCCTGGGCCATGTCTTTGATGAAAGGCTGCACTTGCGCCTCGACGCCAGCCTCGCGATAGCGCTGCGCAGTCACTTCATCGTGGTTTTTGCCAGCCTGATGAAACACTTCCGGGCGCAGGTCGACGGCGACTTGCGACAGGGCTTCAGGCAGCAACTTGTTCAACGGTTCTGCACCCAGGCTTCCACCCAGGATCAGCAAACGCGCCTTGCGACCGGCCAGGGCTGGTCGCGGTGTTTCGAGGAACAGTTCGGTGCGCACCGGATTACCGGTGGTCCGACGGCTGTCCGACAGGGTAAAGGTGTCGGGGAATGCTTCACAGACTCGGGCGGCCAACGGCATGAGCAACCGATTGGCGGTACCGGCGACGGCGTTCTGCTCATGAACGATGACCGGAACACCGGCCAGTTTGGCAGCGACGCCACCGGGGCCAGTCACATAACCACCAAAGCCGACCACGCAGACTGGCCGCAACCGACGAATGATCGCCCGTGCCTGCCAGATCGACTTGAGCAGCATGAACGGTGCCTTGAGCAGCGACAGCTTGCCCTTGCCCCGCAGTCCGCTGGCATTGATGCGATGCAGTTCAAGACCGGCCGCCGGGACCAGATCGTTTTCGATGCCGCGTGGTGTGCCCAGCCAGTGCACGGTGTAGCCACGGGACTGGAACTCACGGGCACAGGCCAGCGCCGGGAACACGTGTCCACCGGTTCCGCCCGCCATAATCAGCACGTTAGCGCCCATGGGTCGACTCCTCGGCGAAGTCGCTCTCTTGGAACTCCATCTCTTCACTGCCCAGGTGGGTTCGACTCTCCCACTCGATGCGCAGCAACAAGCCGAGACAGGCACCGCAGATCACCAACGAACTGCCGCCATAACTGAGGAACGGCAGGGTCAGGCCTTTGGTCGGCAGCAGGCCGACGTTCACCCCGATGTTGATCAGGAACTGACCGATCCACAGGAACGACAGACCGTACGCGATGTAGGCAGCGAAGAATTGCTTGGCCTTCTCGGCCCAATAGCCGATGTACATGCCACGAATACAAACAAAGACGAACAGCGCTACCGTGCACAACGAACCCACGGCACCCAGTTCTTCGGCCAGGACCGAGAACACGAAGTCGGTGTGGGCTTCCGGCAGGTAGAACTGTTTCTGCACGCTGTTACCCAGGCCAACGCCCAGCCATCCGCCGCGACCAAAAGCGATCAATGCTTGAGACAACTGGTAGCCGGCGCCGAACTGGTCGGCCCACGGATCGGCAAAGTTGGTCAGGCGCGCCATTCGATACGGCTGCACTTGAATCAACAACACCACCGCCGCGACCGCCAGGACAACCATCAAGGAAAAACGGAACAGCCCGACCCCGCCGAGAAACAGCATCGCCGCCGCGGCGCCCATCATTACAACGGTGGCACCGAAGTCCGGTTCCATCAGCAACAGGCCGGCCATTGGCAGCAGAACGATGAATGGCTTGAAGAAGCCCATCCAGCTTTCACGCACTTCTTTCTGGCGACGCACCAGATAACCGGCGAGGTAGATCACCACGAATACCTTGGCGATCTCGGAAGGCTGAACGTTGAAGAAACTGAAGCCGATCCAGCGCATCGAACCGTTCACTTCACGGCCAATCCCCGGGACGATCACCATCACCAGCAAACCGAACGCACCAAGCAGCATCAGCCAGCCCAGGCGTTGCCAGGTGGCGATAGGAATCATCATGGTGATGACGCAGGCACCAAGGCCCAGCACGATGTAGATAAGGTGGCGAATCATGTAGTACAGGGCACTGCCCGACTGCACCGCCGCCACTTCGGTCGATGCCGAGGCGATCATGACCAGCCCGAGGCCGATCAATGCCAGGCAACCGGCAAGCATCGGAAAGTCGAGGTCGATACCGCGACCGGTGATGAGCGGCGAGGGGTACGGCTTGATGACATTTCCTAGTCCGAAGCTCATGCCAAGTCCTCCACAGCCTGGGCGAACAACTGCCCGCGCTCTTCGTAGTTCTTGAACATGTCGAAACTGGCGCAGGCCGGCGACAGCAGCACTGCGTCGCCTGCCTCGGCGAGTGCCTGGCTGCGCTCGACGGCTTCGATCAGCGAACTGACGCGAATCAGTGGAACCTCGTCGCCGATTGCCTCAGCAATCAACTCCGAGTCACGGCCCATCAGCACCACGGCACGGCAGTTGGCCGCAACTGGACCTCGCAGGTCCTTGAAGTCCGCACCCTTGCCATCGCCGCCGGCAATCAGCACTAGCTTGCCAGCGATGTCTGCGCCCAAGCCCTCAATGGCGGCCAATGCGGCACCGACGTTGGTGGCTTTGGAGTCGTTGTAGTAGCTCACGCCATTCAGGTCCCGGACCCATTGGCAGCGATGCTCGAGGCCAGCGAAAGTGCGCAGGCTCGACAGCATCGCGTCGAACGGCAGCCCCACGGCATGCCCCAGGGCCAGGGCCGCCAGGGCGTTGGACTGATTGTGAGCACCACGAATTTTCAACTCGCGAACCGGCATCAGGTTCTGGAATTCGAAGGCCAGATACTTCTCGCCGTTCTCTTCACGCAGACCGAAAGCCTTGAAGTCGGGTTTGCTCAAACCGAAGGTCCAGCACGGCAAACCTTCGCCGATCAATGGACGGCTCAAAGCGTCCTGGCGGTTGACCACCACTTGCCTGGCGCCACGGAATATCCGGTGCTTGGCCAAGTGGTACGCCGGCAGGCCGCTGTAGCGGTCCATGTGGTCTTCGCTGACGTTCAACACGGTGGCGACTTCAGCACCGAGTTGATCTGTCGTCTCAAGCTGGAAACTCGACAGCTCCATCACATACAGCTCGACGTCGTCGCTGAGCAGGTCCAGCGCTGGCGTACCGAGGTTGCCGCCAACCGCCACACGTTTGCCAGCAGCCGCTGCCATTTCACCCACCAGGGTGGTGACGGTGCTTTTCGCGTTGGAGCCGCTGATGGCGACAATCGGCGCCTTCGCGTTACGCGCGAACAGCTCGATGTCACCGGAAAGCTTCACGCCACGAGCGGCTGCCGCTTGCAGAGCCGGTGTCGCCAGGGCCAGGCCGGGGCTCACGTAGAGCTCGTCGGCACGGCACAGGAACTCGACATCCAGCTCGCCACAACGCACTTCCACGTGCGGGTAGTCACGGCGCAGCGTGACCAGCTCCGGTGGATTTTCCCGCGTATCGGCCACAGCAAACGACACGCCCCGACTCGCCAGGAAGCGAACCAGGGACATGCCGCTCTTGCCGAGGCCGACAACGATGCGGAAGTGGTCAGAAGCGATCAGAGACACTCGTTCTACCTCAGCTTCAGGGTGGCAAGGCCGACCAGGACCAGAATCACGGTGATGATCCAGAAACGGACGATCACACGCGGCTCTGGCCAGCCCTTGAGTTCAAAATGGTGGTGAATCGGTGCCATGCGGAACACACGGCGACCGGTCAACTTAAAGGAAGCAACCTGGATGACGACCGACAGGGTTTCCATCACGAACACGCCGCCCATGATGAACAGGACGATTTCCTGACGGACGATGACCGCAATGGTGCCTAGCGCCGCGCCCAGCGCCAGTGCGCCGACGTCGCCCATGAAAACTTGAGCTGGGTAAGTGTTGAACCAGAGGAAGCCCAGACCGGCACCGATCAACGCCCCGCAGAACACAATCAGCTCACCCGCGCCCGGTACATAAGGGATCAGCAGGTATTCGGCGAACTTCACGTTACCCGACAGGTAGCAGAAGATCCCCAGTGCGCCGCCGACCATCACGGTTGGCATGATTGCCAAACCATCGAGGCCGTCGGTCAGGTTGACCGCGTTGCTTGAGCCAACGATGACGAAATAGGTCAGGACGATGAAACCGAAGCCCAAGGGAATGCTGAAATCCTTCAGCATTGGAAGAATCAGGGTGGTTTCCACCGCGCTTGGTGCGGTCATATAAAGAAAGATCGCCGCGCCCAGGCCAAACACCGACTGCCAGAAGTACTTCCAGCGGCTTGGCAGACCACGGGAGTTCTTCTCGATCACCTTGCGGTAGTCATCAACCCAACCAATCGCGCCAAACAGCAGCGTCACCAGTAGCACGACCCAGACGTAACGGTTATCCAGGTCGGCCCAGAGCAATGTACTGATAGTGATTGCGGAAAGGATCAACGCACCACCCATGGTCGGCGTGCCCGATTTGGACAAGTGCGATTGCGGCCCGTCGTTACGTACCGACTGACCGATCTGGCGATTCTGCAAGGTGCGGATCATCCATGGCCCCAGCCACAGCGACAACGACAACGCGGTCAGCACACCGAGGATCCCGCGCAGGGTCAGGTACTGGAAGACCGCGAAGCCTTTGTAGAACTGTTGCAGATATTCAGCCAGCAGCAGCAGCATTAATGTTTCTCCCCGCTGGAACCACACAAAGCCGCGACGACGTTTTCCATCACCGCGCTGCGCGATCCCTTGATCAAAATAGTGGTGTTTGTATCGTGTTCGGCGCCCAGCGCTTCGATCAGCTCAGCCTGAGTGGCGAAGTGATAAGCCTGTTGACCAAAAGCTGTCACGGCGTGAGCCATCATCGGCCCCACGGCATAAAGAGCGGAAACCTTGCCAGCGGCATAAGCGCCAACATCGCGGTGCCCCTGCTCCGCCCACTCGCCCAACTCGCCGATATCTCCGAGCACCAGAACGGTGCGTCCGGAAAAGCCGGCGAGTATATCAACGGCGGCGCACATAGAGGTGGGGTTTGCATTGTAAGTGTCATCAATCACGCGCATGCCGTTTTTCGCCAGTTGCGCAACGGTGCGACCCTTGACTGGCTTAACCGCGCCCAGGCCAGTGGCGATACCCAACAGCGAGACGCCCAGTGCATGAGCCGCGGCAGCCGCAGCCAGAGCGTTGGCAACGTTATGGCTGCCCAGAAGATTGAGCTGAACCCGCTCCACACCTTGCGGGCTGTGCAGATTGAACGCCAGGCAACCGCGCGCATCGCGATCCAGATCGGTTGCATGAAAATCGGCAGTGGCATTGTTCAGGGCAAAACTCAGCACCTGACGGCCAGCAGCACGGGCCTTCCAGATGGCGAATGCCTTGTCGTCGAGATTGAGAACGGCGATGCCTGAAGCATCCAGCCCTTCAAGTATCTCGCCTTTGGCTTCGACAATTTTCTCAGGCCCGCCGAATTCGCCGACATGGGCGGTCCCGGCGTTGTTGATCACGGCCACATGAGGCTTGGTCATGCCAACGGTGTAGGCAATCTCGCCGATCCGCGAAGCCCCGAGCTCGATCACCGCCGCCGTGTGTTCCGGGGCCAGTTCGAGCAAGGTCAGCGGGACGCCGAGGTCATTATTCAGGTTGCCGCGGGTCGCCAGTACAGGCCCGCGCGTGCGCAGAATGCTCGCGAGCATTTCCTTGACGGTGGTTTTGCCGCTGGAGCCAGTGATCGCCGCTACTGGATGGGTGTAAGCCGCACGATTCAGCGCGCCGAGCTCACCCAAGGCGTGACGGGTATCAGTCACCAGCAATTGCGGCAGAACGGAATCAGCCACTTCACGCTCGACCAGTGCGCCGACTGCGCCTTTGGCGGCGACGTCATTCAGATAGTCATGACCATCGAAACGCGGACCGGTCAGGGCGATAAACAGTTGCCCAGGTTTGATTGCACGGCTGTCGATGCTGACGCCGTCAAAGCTGCAATCGCCAGCGATCAGGCGACCTGCCAAAGGTCCGGTCAGTTCGCTCAATTTCAACGCTTTAAGCATGAGCCACCTCCCATGCGGTCAAAGCCTTGTCGGCCTCGACCAGATCGGAGAAGTCATGGCGCTTGCCATTGATTTCCTGATAATCCTCATGACCTTTACCGGCCAGAACGATCACATCGTCGGCCGAGGCACTGGCAATCAGTTGGGCAATGGCCTGGCCACGACCGGCCACGAACGTGACTTTATCCACAGCGCTGAAACCCGCGCGAATATCGTCGAATATTTTCGATGGCTCTTCAGTGCGCGGATTGTCGTCGGTGACCAATACACCGTCCGCCAGACGCTCGACCACTTGCGCCATCAACGGACGCTTGCCGCGATCACGATCGCCGCCGCAACCGAAAAGGCACAGCAACTTGCCCTTGGCATGAGGACGCAGAGCCGTCAGAACTTTTTCCAGCGCATCCGGGGTATGGGCGTAATCGACCACTACCAGCGGCTGAGTGCCACCGCCCAGGCGTTGCATGCGACCGACCGGGCCTTCGAGTTTCGGCAGTACCTGCAGGATCTCGTCCAGCGCGTAGTCCAGACCGAGCAAGGCGCCGACAGCCGCCAACACGTTGCTCAGGTTGAATCGACCGAGCAAGGTGCTGCGCAAATGGTGTTCGCCCTGAGGCGTGACCAACGTGGCGCGTACGCCCTCGTCGTCAAACTGCGCTTCACGGCAATACAGGTAAGCGCTGGAATCTTCCAGGCTGTAGCTGATCAGCCGTGACTCCTGTTTTTCGGCGGCCAGTTGCCGACCAAAATCGTCGTCGAGGTTGATCACCCGGCAGCGCAGATCAGCCCAGCCGAACAGTTTGGCCTTGGTGTCGGCATAGACTTCCATGGTCCCGTGATAATCCAGATGATCCCGGGACAGGTTGGTCATTACCGCCACATCAAACGCCAGGGCGGTGACGCGACCTTGATCCAGACCATGGGAGGAGACTTCCATCGCCACGGCTTTCGCGCCAGCCTTTTTCAGGTCAGCCAAGGTTGCCTGCACGGCAATCGGATTGGGCGTGGTATGCAGGCCGCTTTGCAGCGCGCCATAGAAACCGGTCCCCAATGTGCCGACGATGCCGCAATGCTGGCCAAGCAAGTCCAGCGCCTGCGCAACCAATTGGGTCACGCTGGTTTTACCGTTGGTGCCGGTCACGCCGACCAGATTCAGGTTGCGGCTTGGGTCGCCGTAGAAGCGCCCGGCGATATCCGACAGCTGCGCCGCCAGACCTTTGACCGGAATCAGCGGTACATCGGTAATAGGTAGAACGGTAACGCCTTCGACTTCATAGGCAACCGCTGCCGCGCCGCGCATCAAGGCGTCGTTAATGTGTGCACGGCCATCCACCTTGCCGCCAGGAACCGCGAGAAACAGGTCGCCTGCACGAACTGTGCGGCTATCCAGCGTCAACTCGCGAATCAACAGATCACGACCGGCGTGGGCAAAAATCTTGTTCAGGCTAAGAGACATTAGCCGCGCCCTCCATTGGCTTTTACTAAATTGCCGGGTGTTGCATTCGCTTGCTGCGTCGTAGGCAGGTTATCCGGCGAGATATTCATCAAGCGCAGGGTGCCGGACATCACTTTGCTGAACACCGGCGCCGACACCAGACCACCGAAGTAACCGGCCTTGCTTGGCTCATCAATGACCACCACGATCGCGTAACGCGGATCGCTCATCGGGCCAAAACCGGCGAACAGGGAGCGATAGGAGTTCTCCGCATAACCCTTGGTGCCCACCGACGTCTTACGTGCGGTACCACTCTTGCCGGCCACGTGATAAGCCGGCACTTGTGCGCGGAACACGCCGCGTGGCGCTTCGATCACTTGCTGCAACATACCTTGCATGGTTTTCGCGACGTTCTCCGGAATCACCTGGGTGGTTTCTGGAGCTTTGTCAATCTTGATCAGGGTCAGCGGCGCGATGCGGCCGTTGTTGGCCAGCGCCGAGAAGGCGTGGACCAGTTGAATCGCGGTCACGGAGAGGCCGTAGCCATAGGACAGCGTGGCCGTCTCGGCCTTTTTCCAATCGCGATAGTTCGGCAGGTTGCCAACACGTTCACCGGGGAAGCTGAGGCCAGTGTCCTGACCGAGGCCGACTTTCTGTGCCAGACGGAAAATGGTTTCGCCGCCGATATCAAAGGCGACCTTACTCATGCCGACGTTACTGGAGTTGATCAGAATTCCGGTCAGGTCGAGTACCGGACCTTCAGTCTTGGAGACGTCACGAATGGTGTATTTACCCAGCTGCAAGGTGCCCGGATAAACCTCGACCGTGTCGCTTGGCTTCCAGCGCCCGGTTTCAAGCGCAGCGCTCATGGAGATCGCCTTCATGGTCGAACCCGGTTCGAACACGTCGATCATGGCGCGGTTGCGCATCATCGCTGGCTGCAGGTTGCGGCGGTTGTTCGGGTTGTAGGTTGGCTGGTTGACCATGGCCAGAATCTCGCCGGTCTTCACATCCATGATCACCAGGCTGCCGGCTTTCGCGCCGTTTTCCACAATGGCGTTACGCAGTTCACGGTTGGCCAGGTATTGCAGACGCAGATCAATTGACAACGCCAAGGGCTTACCAGCCTTGGCGTTTTTGGTGACCTGGACATCCTGGATCAATCTGCCACGCCGGTCCTTGATAACCTGACGCTTGCCGGGCACACCGGCCAGCCACTCATCATAAGCCAGCTCGACGCCTTCTCGGCCGTGGTCATCGATGTCGGTAAAGCCGACCATGTGAGCGGTCACTTCACCGGCCGGGTAGAAACGCCGGAACTCTTCGATGCCGTAGACACCGGGCACTTTCAGATCAAGCACGGACTGACCCTGCTCGGGGGTCAAACCACGTACCAGATAGATAAATTCTTTATTGGCCTGCGCCTCGAGGCGTTCGGTCAGTGCTTTAGGGTCTTGCCCCAAAGCGGCAGCCAGCGCGGGCCACCGGTCCTTGGCCAGCTGCATTTCCTTGGCGTTGGCCCACAAAGTTGTCACCGGCGTACTGACGGCCAAAGGCTCGCCATTACGGTCGGTAATCAAGCCGCGGTGCGCCGGGATCGGGATATGACGAACACTGCGAGCGTCACCCTGACCTTTGAGGAAGTCATGATCGACAACCTGCAGGTCGATGATGCGCCAGACGATCGCGCCCACCATCAGTGCCAGCAAACCCAGCACCACGCGGAAACGCCAAGGATAAAGAGCCCCTTCGAGTTTCATCATGGCGCCACCATACGGACTTCAGCCGCGCCAGGAATGCGCATCTTCAGTTGCTCGGCCGCGAGCACTTCGATCCGGCTGTGGGCCGTCCAGGTGCTCTGCTCGAGAATCAACCGGCCCCACTCGGCCTGCGCCTTGTCGCGCACACTCAATTCGCCGTAGAGGGAGTTGAGAAGCTGACGGTTCCAGTGAGCGCTGTAAGACACCCCAATCGCAGAAACCAGCACGCCAATAAACAGCAGCAGCATGAAAAAGCTTCCGCCGGGAAGTGGCTTGGCGAAGAGCTTGCTCACCGCAGCTTCTCCGCGACGCGCATGACAGCGCTACGAGAACGTGGGTTGGCCTTGAGTTCGGCTTCGGAAGCGAACTGCGGTTTGCCATGGACTTTGATTTTCGGCACGAAGGCTTCGAAACGTACCGGCAGGTTGCGCGGCAGGTTGTCGGTTTCACCCTTCACCAGACGACGCATGAACAATTTGACGATGCGGTCTTCCAGCGAGTGGAAGCTGATGACGACCAGACGGCCACCCACTTCGAGAGATTCCAGCGCTGCTTCGAGGCCAGTTTCCAGATCGCCCAGTTCGTTATTGACGTGAATGCGCAAACCCTGGAAAGCCCGGGTAGCCGGGTGCTTGCCCTTTTCCCAGGCCGGATTGGCGACTTTCAGGACTTCGGCCAGATCGCCGGTACGCTCGAACGGCTTGATGACACGACGCTCGACGACCGCACGAGCCATGCGCCCGGAGAAACGTTCTTCACCGTATTCCTTGAACACCCGGGCGATTTCTTCTGCGGGAGCCGTAGCAATGAACTCGGCGGCGCTGACCCCGCGACTCGGGTCCATGCGCATGTCCAGCGGGCCGTCATTCATGAAACTGAAGCCGCGCTCCGGATCATCGAGTTGTGGCGAGGACACGCCCAGGTCAAGCAGAACGCCGTTGATCTTGCCGGCCAGACCGCGTTCGGCGATTTCCGAACCCAGCTCGGCAAAGCTGCGCTGCACAACGACAAAGCGGCCGTCTTCGGCCGCTAGCGTTTGCCCGGTGGCAATCGCTTGAGGATCTTTGTCAAACCCCAGCACACGACCATCGGGACCGAGCTGACTCAGTATCAGGCGACTATGCCCGCCGCGCCCGAACGTTCCGTCCAGATAGCAGCCATCAGGGCGTACGGCGAGAGCCTCTACGGCTTCGTCAAGCAGTACGGTGATGTGGTTAAAGCCGCTATCAATAGTCACAGGATCAAATCACGCAGTTCATCAGGCATAGCGCCCGGTTGTTGAATAGCAGCCAGGTCCGCAGCAGAAACCGCGTCCCAGGCATCCTCGTCCCATAATTGGAACTTGTTCAGTTGGCCAACCAACATCGCGCGCTTATCCAACTTGGCATATTCACGCAAACGTGGCGGAACCAGAAAACGACCACTGCCATCGAGCTCGAGGTCGACGGCATTACCAATCAGCAAACGTTGCAAACGACGGTTTTCTTCGCGTAGCGAAGGCAGTGCGCGCAGTTTGGTTTCAATCAGCTCCCACTCATCGAGGGGATAAACACATAAACAAGGATCAACGGCATCGATCGTGACAATTAATTGCCCGGAACTTCGCGAAACGAGCTCGTCACGATACCGGCTCGGCATGGCGAGACGGCCTTTTGCATCGAGACTGATAGCGTTAGCTCCGCGAAACACGTCAGCGTTTCTCCAAATATTAGCGTTTTACGCTCAAAAAACCCACTTCATGCCACTTTCCGCCACTTGCGCACACTATAGGAATGCGCCCACCACACCGTCAAGGCGCGGTTTCACGGAAAAGCCTTACAGATCGGAGATTTAGGAGACTAATAGGAGGGGTGGCGAGATTTTTGCGGATGTTTTAACTCGCTAACTTCAATCAAGCCAGAAGGCTACGATCAGAAGTTAAAGTGATTTGTTAAGAGTAAGATTTTTTCGGTATTACAAAAGCGCTTCTGCTATTGATTCAAGCAGGGAGGGAAAAAGGTGGAGAGTCGATCTGTAAGCCGGGTTCTGTCGTGAACAGTCATTCGTCTACGATGGCCATCACTGGACATCTTTAGCAACCTACCCGGTTCCAGCGCGGGCCACGCCTTGGAACCCTATTTGGTCTTGCTCCAAGTGGGGTTTACCTAGCCACGAACTGTTGCCAGTCGTGCGGTGCGCTCTTACCGCACCTTTTCACCCTTACCGGCACCGAAGTGCTTAGGCGGTTATTTTCTGTGGCACTTTCCGTAGGCTCACGCCTCCCAGGCATTACCTGGCACTTCGCCCTATGGAGCCCGGACTTTCCTCCCCCCTCTAATTTTCATAGAAGGCAGCGACTGTCCAATCGACTCTCCGTTGCAAAGATTAACGGCTGAGCCGCCCAAGAACAAGCGTTAAAAGCCTTTTGCCACTCTGCGACCTGCGACCTACTCGCCTTTCTGCTTGTCCAGGGCAACCTGATACAAGACATTTTTGCGCTCGCCGGTAATTTCCGCCGCCAATGCTGCGGCTCGTTTGAGCGGCATTTCTTTGAGCAGCAGGTCGAGAATACGCATCGACTCGCTACTGACCGCTTCGTCACTTACGGGTGCGGACCACCCCGCCACCAGCACAACGCACTCGCCGCGCTGCTGATTACTGTCACCCTCGACAAAAGCCCGCAGGTCCGTCAGAGGCAAACCCTTGAGTGTCTCGAAGGTTTTGGTCAACTCACGAGCCAGCAACGCCGGCCGCTCAGCGCCGAATACCAACTCCATATCCTGCAAGCATTCCAGAATCCGGTGGGGAGCCTCGTAAAAAATCAGCGTGCGCGGCTCTTCCTTTAATAGTTCCAGACGAGCGCGACGCCCCACCGCCTTGGCCGGCAGAAAACCTTCAAAGATAAAGCGATCAGACGGCAAACCCGCCGCAGACAAGGCGGCAATCAGTGCACAAGCGCCCGGCACAGGCACTACATTGATACCCGCAGCACGGGCCTGACGAACCAGGTGGTAGCCAGGATCGGAAATCAGTGGCGTGCCAGCGTCAGAAATCAGCGCCACGTTATCGCCGGCCAACAATCGAGTGACAAAACGACTGCCTTCGTCACGCTCATTGTGTTCATGGCACGCCGCCAGCGGCGTGGAAATACCAAAGTGCTGTAGCAACCGCAGGGAATGACGCGTGTCTTCGGCGGCGATCAACGCCACCTCACGCAATATTTTCAGCGCCCGCGCACTGATGTCGTCCAGGTTGCCGATGGGCGTCGCCACCACATAAAGCGAGCCAGCAGCGGAATTCAAAGCACCTGGAGCAGTCAAAGCGCACACCTCTTGATAGGGAAAAGCGCCATTGTAGCCTGTAGAGGCCTTCTCAATGCGCCCCACAGGCACCTTGTAGCCCTGCGCTTTTCGGTCTTTTCCAAGGTTCGGCAACATTTACACGATCTAAATTGACGGTTTAACGCCAGTAACATCGCGCCCCGGCCAGTGCTTGGGTACAATTCCACGCTAATTTGATCGAGTATCAGGAACATTACATGATCGCTTGCCTGCGGCTGTTCTCTGCCCTCTGCCTCGCTGCCCTATTGGCGGCTTGCGCCAGCTCGCCCTCGTCCAGCCTTGGCGAACTTCCACGGACCCCGGATGCCAGTATCGAGCAGTTGCTCGAACAGGCCGCCGCGAGCAAAACGCCCGAGAAAGCAGCCTTGCTGCGCTTGAGCGCGGCGGACCTGGCCTATCACCAAAACAAAGCCGGCCAGGCCGCTCAGATTCTTGCGCTGGTCCCGCTGGAACAACTCAAACCAGGCCAACAGGTCTTCGCCAGCACCCTGGCGGCTGAACTGGCCATGGCCCGCAATCAGCCCAAAGCGGCGCTGACTGCGTTGAGCCACCCAAGCCTGCAGCGTCTGGGCGAATTGCCGGTCGAACAACAGATCCGCACCGGCAGCGTGCATGCTCTCGCGCTTGAGTCTGATGGTCAGACCCTGGCCGCCGCGCGGGAACGCATCTTCATCGCCCCGCTGCTCAGTGGCGACGCAGCCAGCAAAAACCACGAAGCGATCTGGGCCCTGATTGCCGCCCTGCCTACCGATCAATTGCAACCCACCAGCAATGACGATCTCGGCGGCTGGCTGAGCCTGGCCCTGGCAGTGAAAACCGCCGCCACCCTGGAGCAACAACAAGCGGCTATCGACAACTGGCGCGCGCAGCACCCTAAACATCCGGCATCCATTCAACTGCCACTACCGTTGACCAAGCTCAAGGAACTGGCCAGCCAGCCTCTGACCAAAATCGCCCTGCTGCTGCCACAAGAGGGCCCGCTGGCCTCCGTCGGCAAAGCCCTGCGCGAAGGCTTCATGGCCGCTCACTACCAGGCTCAACAAGCCGGGCAGAAGCCACCAAGCATCGAATTTTATGACAGCTCTCGCCTGACCTCGCTGGACGATTTCTATCAAAAAGCCCAGGCCGCCGGCGTACAGCTGGTGATCGGCCCACTGGAAAAACCGCTGGTCAAACAACTCAGTGCTCGCCCGCAACTGCCAATCACCACCCTGGCGCTGAACTACAGCGAAGGCGAACAAGGACCCGCTCAACTGTTCCAGTTCGGCCTTGCCGCCGAAGATGAAGCCCGCGAAGTGTCTCGCCGCGCCCGCGCCGATGGCCTGCATCGCGCCGCCGCCATGGTGCCGAAAGGTGAATGGGGCGATCGCGTACTCAAAGCTTTCCGTCAGGATTGGGAAGCCAACGGCGGCACCGTGATCGGCGTCGAACACGTTGACCAGCCAGTTGCCCTGGCTCAGCAGATCGCCGACCTGTTCCAGCTGCGTCAGAGCGAAGGCCGCGCCAAGAGCCTGCAAAGCACTGTGGGTTCGCAG
Source organism: Pseudomonas sp. F220 (assembly GCF_057813935.1). NCBI lineage: Bacteria > Pseudomonadati > Pseudomonadota > Gammaproteobacteria > Pseudomonadales > Pseudomonadaceae > Pseudomonas > Pseudomonas sp. F220. The sequence goes on along the minus strand of NZ_JBVASJ010000022.1, from coordinate 21,331 downwards.
GTGGCCGCACAGCCTTCGCGTCGCCAGGACATCGAGTTCATCTTCCTCGCTGTGACCCCGCAGCAAGCCCAACAGATCAAGCCAACCCTGAATTTCCAGTACGCAGGTGATGTACCGGTTTACGCCACCTCGCACGTATTCAGCGCCAGCGGCGATCAAAACCAGTACAACGACATGAATGGTGTGCGCTTCTGCGAAACACCATGGCTACTGGACGCTAACGATCCACTGCGCAAACAAGTGACTGCACAATGGCCACAAGCCGGCGGCAGCCTGGGTCGCCTGTACGCAATGGGCGTCGACGCCTATCGCCTTGCACCGCGCCTGGGTCAGCTCAAAGCTCTACCAGACAGCCGCATCGAAGGGCTGTCAGGGAGCCTGAGCATGAGCCGGACACAACGCGTCCAGCGTCAACTGCCTTGGGCCCAATTCGTCAGCGGCCAGGTTCAACGCCTGCCTGATACCCCACGCTGATGCCCGACAGGTCACGCCAACAAAGCGGAAAGGATGCCGAAAGCCAAGCGCTCAAGCATCTCCAACAACAAGGTCTGCGCCTGCTGGCGCAGAACTGGCTGTGCAAACGCGGCGAGCTTGATCTGGTCATGCTTGACGGCGATACAGTAGTATTCGTCGAAGTCCGTTACAGACAGCACACGCAATGGGGTGGCGCACTTGCCAGCATCGATGCACGCAAGCGCCAGAAGCTGATACTTGCCGCGCAGTATTTTTTGCAGCGCGAGTCGCGTTGGGCCAATCACCCCTGCCGTTTCGATGTGGTCGCGATAGACAGCATCAGCGGTGCAGCACCTCATTTGAACTGGCTACGGAATGCCTTTGACAGCTGATCGAAGCGCTCAAGCCGAGCCAAACACTTTCACTGAACAATTTTGCTCTTTGCTTTGCGGGCTGCACATTCATGTGCCGGAAAGCCGCGCCACTTAAGGTCACACAGATGGACATGCAATCCCGAATTCGCCAGCTTTTTCAGGCCAGTATCGACACCAAGCAACAGGCGATGGACGTACTTGCACCGCACATCGAGCAAGCCAGTCAGGTGATGGTCAACGCCCTGCTCAACGAAGGCAAAATGCTCTCGTGCGGTAATGGTGGCTCTGCGGGCGACGCGCAGCATTTCTCGTCCGAACTGCTCAACCGCTTCGAGCGCGAGCGCCCGAGCCTGCCAGCCATCGCACTGACCACCGACAGCTCGACGATCACCTCGATCGCCAACGACTACAGTTACAACGAAATATTTTCAAAACAGATCCGCGCCCTCGGCCAGCCTGGCGATGTTTTGCTGGCGATTTCGACCAGCGGCAACTCGGCGAACATTATTCAAGCGATCCAGGCCGCACATGATCGCGAAATGATTGTCGTAGCATTAACCGGACGCGATGGCGGCGGCATGGCCTCGCTGCTCTTGCCCGAAGACGTCGAAATCCGCGTACCGGCCAATGTCACTGCACGTATTCAGGAAGTCCACCTGCTGGCGATCCACTGCCTTTGCGACTTGATCGACAGCCAACTGTTCGGGAGTGAAGAATGACCCCTAATCGCCTTGGCCTACTGGCCTTGACTCTATGCCTGAGCATCAGCGGCTGCACTTCGGTGGTTAGCGCCAGCCGTGAAAACCCCATTAATGACGACCGCGGAACCCGCACCTTTGGCAGCAAGATCGACGACACCCTGATCGAAACCAAGGTCGGCGTGAACATCGCCAAGGCCAATCCAGACCTGGACAACAACTCGCACATCGTTGTTACCAGCTTCAACGGCGTCGTCCTGCTCGCCGGACAGACTCCGCGTAACGACCTCAAAGCTCAGGCCGAACAAGCCGCCAGCACTGTCCAGCGCGTGAAGACGGTGCACAACGAGCTGCAAGTTTTGCAGCCCTCCTCGCTTTTGGCGCGACAGAACGACGCTTGGCTGACCACCAAGATCAAGACCCAGATGCTCACAGACAATAGTATTCCCGGCTCGCGCATCAAAGTCGTGACCGAGAATGGCATCGTCTATCTACTGGGCTTGCTGACCAAACAGGAAGCTGCCCAAGCCACCAACCTGGTACAGGGTGTTTCCGGTGTGCAGAAGATTGTGAAGCTGTTCGAATATATCGACTGAAATGCACTCTGCGGCAGCTCCTACTGTCTAGCCCTGACACAGGTGTAAACCTTATTCGGGACGAATCAGCTGAAAGATCCTTTTTTCCTGAGCTCCTCAGAAAAACAAATGCCCCGACAAGTCGGGGCATTTGTTTTTGGCCTTGGCAGGCTGCGTTTTCACACAGTCTGCTTGCGGATCGCCTTTTTTATTACTTGACCACTTTCAGACTTGGCCGGCCGCTTGGGCGCGGTGGCTCGCTATTCGGTGGCGGAACGTCATCATCGGGCTCAACCTCGTCATCGTCCTCCATAGACGATTCCAGATCGAAGACCATACCTTGGCCATTCTCCCGGGCATAAATACCCAGGATCGCAGCTATAGGCACGTACAGCGTATGCGGCACACCGCCGAAACGCCCTTCGAAGCTGACCGCATCGTTGTCCATGTGCAAATGCCGCACAGCACTTGGCGATACGTTCAGGACGATCTGTCCGTCACTGGCAAAGCCTTGGGGCACCTGCACCGACGGGTACTCGGAATTGACCAGCATGTGCGGGGTGCAATCGTTGTCCACAATCCACTCATAGAGCGCGCGGACCAGATAAGGTCGACTGGAGTTCATAGCGGCTCCTTAAGCCTTAGCGCATGTCGCGTTCGACATCAGACAGACTCGCCTGGAAAGCCTCACGCGCAAACTGGCGCTCCATATAATCAAGCAACGGCTTTGCAGGCCGCGGCAACTCAATACCTAGAATCGGCAAACGCCAGAGAATTGGCAATAGGCAGCAATCGACCAGACTTTGTTCCTCACTGAGGAAAAACGGCTTGTCGGCGAACAGTGGCGAAACACCCGTAAGGCTTTCGCGCAACTCTTTACGAGCCTGTACTCGAGCGGTTTCTTTGCTGCGCGAATCCAGAATCAGATCCACCAGCCCACACCAATCACGCTGAATGCGATGAATCAGCAAACGGCTGTTGGCACGTGCCACCGGATAAACCGGCAGCAAAGGCGGATGCGGATAACGCTCATCCAGATATTCCATCACCACGGTTGACTCCCACAACGCCAGGTCACGATCGACCAGGGTGGGCAAGCTACCGTAAGGGTTCACTTCGATCAGCTTTGGCGGATGACGGCCCGCCTCCACAGTAATGATCTCGGCGCTGACACCCTTCTCTGCGAGCACGATACGTACTCGGTGGGAATAGTGGTCGGCGGGGTCGGAGTAACAGGCCAACCGATTGGTCACGCCCATGGCGGTCCTCCTCGCTTGTAGAAATTATCGGGAGCAGAAAACGAGCGCGCCCAGAGGGCGCCTCCCGTAACGTCTGGATGATCCAGACTCGTTACACGTTCAGAGACGCCCTTGGGCGCGCACGATTAACAGCAATTGCTTACAACTTTATCAATGAACGTCCTTCCAGTATTCGCGCTTGAGCAGATAAGCGAATACGAAGAAGAAAGCCAGGTACAGCAACACGTAGGTACCGATGCGCTGATGCTGCAGCTTCACCGGGTTGGCCGAGTAGGCCAGGAAGGTCACTAGATTCTTGACCTTCTCGTCGAACTGCTCTTCGTTCAGCGTGCCGGTTTTCGGCAATACAGTCAGCTGATCGCACGCTTCATGAGTCAAAGGCGTACCGGTCAGTGGATCGTACTGCTTTTTGCCGCTTTCGACGATTTGAACTTGTTTGCAGCCTACCACCTGACGACCTTGCAGGCCGACCAGAACGTTAGGCATACCGACGTTCGGGAACACCTTGTTGTTCACACCCCAAGGGCGCGAAGGGTCTTCATAGAAAGACCGCAGGTAGCCGTAGAGCCAGTCAGTACCACGAACGCGAGCTACCAGGGTCAGGTCAGGCGGCGCAGCGCCGAACCAGGACTTGGCGTCTGCCGGCTGCATGCCGATGCTCATGTGGTCACCGATCTTGGCGCCAGTGAACACCAGGTTCTTGAGCATCAGATCATGAGGAATCCCCAGATCGTCGGCAACGCGCTCATAGCGCTGGAACTTGGCGCTGTGGCAGCCCATGCAGTAGTTGGCGAACGTGCGCGCGCCATCCTGCATCGCAGCCTTGTCGGAGACGTCGATATCGACCTTTTCCAGCTCAGGACCACCGTGCTCGGCCGCGAAGGACAATACAGGCATAGCAGCAAGAATCAGTACAGCAAATAGCTTTTTCATCAGCCAGTCACCCTTTCCGGAACCGGTTTGGTCTTCTCGAGCCTGGTGTAGAACGGCATCAGAATGAAGTAGGCGAAGTACAGGAAGGTACAGACCTGCGACAGCAACGTACGTTCCGGGGTAGGCGCCATGACACCCAACCAGCCAAGAATCACGAAGGAGATGCAGAACACCCAGAGCCAGATCTTGCTCAGCCAGCCCTTGTAGCGCATGGACTTGACCGGACTACGGTCGAGCCAGGGCAGGACGAACAGCATGGCAATCGAAGCACCCATGGCAACAACACCCATGAGCTTGTCCGGAATCGCACGCAGAATCGCGTAGAACGGCGTGAAGTACCAGACCGGCGCAATGTGTTCCGGGGTCTTGAAGGCGTTCGCCACTTCAAAGTTCGGCTTCTCGAGGAAGTAACCGCCCATTTCCGGGAAGAAGAACACGATCGAACAGAAGATGAACAGGAACACCACCACGCCGACGATATCTTTCACGGTGTAGTACGGGTGGAAGGCAATGCCATCCAGCGGTACGCCGTTTTCGTCTTTGTGCTTCTTGATGTCCACGCCGTCCGGGTTGTTCGAACCGACTTCGTGCAGCGCCAGAACGTGCAGCACGACCAGACCGAGAATCACGATCGGCAAGGCAACAACGTGCAAGGCGAAGAAGCGGTTCAGGGTAATACCCGAAATCAGGTAGTCACCACGGATCCACTGGGTAAGGTCGTTGCCGATAACCGGGATCGCACCGAACAGCGAGATGATCACCTGAGCGCCCCAGTACGACATCTGGCCCCAAGGCAGCAGGTAGCCCATAAAGGCTTCAGCCATCAGCGCCAGGTAGATCAGCATGCCGAACACCCATACCAGCTCACGCGGCTTCTGATACGAACCGTAGAGCAAGCCACGGAACATGTGCAGATAGACCACGATGAAGAACGCCGAGGCGCCGGTGGAGTGCAGCAGACGCAGGATCGAGCCGTACTCGACATCGCGCATGATGTATTCGACGGAAGCGAATGCCTCTTCTGCCGACGGGGTGTAGCTCATGGTCAGCCAGACACCGGTAACGATCTGGTTAACCAGAACCAGCAGTGCCAGGGAGCCAAAGAAATAGAAGAAGTTAAAGTTCTTCGGGGCGTAGTACTTGCTGAGATGGTCTTCCCACATTTTGGTGGCGGGAAAGCGCGCATCAACCCAATCCATGAACTTGCTCATCACGCTTTCTCCGTATCGACGCCAATGACAATGACGCTGTCCGACTCGTAGGTGTGCGGCGGCACTGGCAGATTCAAAGGCGCAGGTTGCGACTTGTAGACGCGGCCGGCCAGATCATAGTGAGAACCGTGGCAAGGGCAGAAGTAGCCACCCACCCAATCCTTGCCCAGATCCGCAGGCGCCACTTCCGGGCGGAAGGTCGGCGAACAGCCCAGGTGTGTGCAAATACCGATCAGCAGCAGAACTTCCGGCTTGATCGACCGCGTGTGCGGATCGACATAGGTCGGTTGCGTCGAGTTCTTGGAGGTCGGGTCAGACAACTGGCCCTCGATCTTCTTCAGATTCCCCAGGATCTCCTCAGTACGGCGGACAATGAATACCGGTTGACCGCGCCACTCAGCAATCATCTGCTGGCCTGGATCGATCTTGCTGATATTCACTTTCACCGGTGCACCTGCGGCTTTCGCCTTGGCACTGGGAAACCATGACCCCACGAACGGGACCGCAGCCCCCACCGCTCCTGCAGCACCCACCACGGATGTGGCTGCTACCAAGAAGCGACGCCGGCCTGCATTCACGCCGTCATTGCTCATTCAGTCCTCTCCCATCAGCTTTGTGGCCTGTTAAATCAGGCATCTACTAAGTAAAAATCTGAACTTATAAAAATTTTGCCGAATGGTAATGAAAAGCCCCTATTCTGACAAGGTAATTACCATCCTGCCCCAGCGGCAAGCCTTGTAGTATAGGGGCTCTGCGGATGTGGCAAGTTGTCACACCAAAAAAATATCGCCCATAAAAAACGCCCAGCTCCGTGAGGAAACTGGGCGCTTTTGAACGTAAAAGCGAATTAACGCTTCGAGTACTGCGGACGCTTACGCGCTTTACGCAGACCAACTTTCTTACGTTCAACTTCACGTGCATCACGAGTAACGAAGCCAGCTTTGCGCAGTGCACCGCGCAGAGTTTCGTCGTACTGCATCAGAGCGCGAGTGATACCGTGGCGGATTGCGCCAGCTTGACCACTTACACCACCACCGATCACGGTGACGTAGATGTCGAATTTCTCGACAGTCTCAGTCAATTCCAGCGGCTGACGAACTACCATACGGGCAGTTTCGCGACCGAAGAAATTCTCCAGGGTGCGGTTGTTGATGGAGATGTTACCAGTGCCCGGACGCAGGAAAACGCGTGCGGTTGCGGTCTTGCGACGGCCAGTGCCGTAATTTTGAGTCGCCGACATAATGAACTATTCCGTTAAAACTTCAGTTCTTGGGGCTGCTGAGCAGTATGAGGGTGAGCAGCGCCCGCATAGACTTTCAGCTTACGGTACATGTCGCGACCCAGCGGGTTCTTAGGCAGCATGCCTTTGACCGCAGTCTCGATCACGCGCTCAGGGGCTTTAGCGATCAGCTTTTCAAAGTTGATCGACTTGATGCCGCCCGGAAAACCGGAGTGGGAGTAGTACATTTTGTCGGTGGTTTTAGCACCCGTTACACGAATCTGCTCAGCATTGATAACGACGATGTAGTCGCCGGTGTCAACGTGAGGAGTGTACTCAGGCTTGTGCTTGCCACGCAGACGGCTCGCGATTTCGGTGGCCAGACGACCCAGGGTCTGACCAGCAGCGTCGACGACGAACCAGTCGCGCTTTACTGTTTCCGGTTTAGCAGTAAAAGTTTTCATTCTTTATAGCCTCAGGGGCCGCCCTGATAAATTAGACGGCGGATCTTACTGAATAGTGCGTACTTTGACAAGTCAAAGGCAGCCGGATACAGACGCTATCGGGGGCTCGGGTCAGCGCGTCCGTTCAACGGCAAGATTCTTCGGCAGGCGGCGCATCACTTCCACTGCAGAAAGAGGTGCGCAATTATGCAGATTGCGAAAAAATTTTCAACCTGCTTTTATGATTGTTTTGCCCAAGGAGCACCCGATGGATTATCGCAAGCTAGGCCGAACCGATCTGAACGTGAGCGCCATCTGTCTCGGGACCATGACCTGGGGCGAGCAAAATAGCGAGTCTGAGGCCTTTGCCCAGATCGAACGGGCCAAGAGTGCCGGGATCAATTTCATCGACACCGCCGAGATGTATCCGGTGCCGCCAAAAGCCGAAACCTATGCCAGCACCGAGCGTTACATCGGCAACTGGTTCAAAACTCGCGGTGATCGCGCCGATTGGGTGCTCGCCAGCAAGATCGCCGGCCCCGGCAATACCATCGACTACATTCGCGATGGTCAGCTCAAGCACAACCGCAAGCACATTGTCGAAGCGCTGGACGCCAGTCTCAAGCGCTTGCAGACCGACTGGATCGACCTCTACCAACTGCACTGGCCTGAGCGCAGCACCAATTTCTTCGGCCAACTCGACTACAAGCACAAGGCCGATGAAGACTTCACCCCACTGGAAGAAACCCTCGAAGCGCTGGATGAGCAGGTCAAGGCCGGCAAGATCCGCCACATTGGCCTGTCCAACGAGACGCCATGGGGCACCATGAAATTCCTCGCACTGGCCGAAAACCGAGGCTGGCCGCGGGCGGTGTCGATCCAGAACCCGTACAACCTGCTCAATCGCAGCTTCGAAGTCGGTCTGGCGGAAATCGCCATCCGCGAACAATGCGGCCTGCTCGCTTATTCGCCGTTGGCGTTCGGTTTTCTGTCAGGCAAGTACGAAGGTGGGGCACGACCGGCCAAAGGCCGCCTGAGCCTTTACAGCCGCTTCAGCCGCTATTTCAACCCGCAGTCAGAAGCGGCATGCAGCCGTTACGTTGCCCTGGCCCGCGAACATGGCCTGGACCCGGCGCAAATGGCCTTGGCCTACGTGACTCAGCAGCCGTTCGTGACCAGCAACATCATTGGTGCCACAACCCTGGAGCAGCTGGACAGCAACATCGCCAGCCTTGATTTGAAGCTGTCGGATGAAGTGCTGGCGGGGATCGAGGCGATCCACAAGGATCAACCGAACCCGGCACCATAACCCCACCCTGTAGGAGCGAGCTTGCTCGCGATGACGGATCCACATCCAGCATTGATGTCGATGGATATACCGCTATCGCGAGCAAGCTCGCTCCTACAGGTATTTTTGCGGGTCAAAGAGACCGCGCAATAATCTCTTTCATGATCTCGTTGGTCCCTGCATAGATCCGCTGCACGCGCGCATCCGCCCAGGCCCGGGCGATAGGGTATTCCCACATAAAGCCGTAACCGCCATGCAACTGCACGCACTCGTCGAGCACTTTGCATTGCAGGTCAGTGCCCCAGTACTTGGCCATCGCCGCCGTCGGCACGTCCAGCTTGCCTTGCAGATGCAGCTCCAGGCAGCGGTCGACGAAGACCCGGCCTATCTGTATTTCGGTGGCCATTTCGGCCAGCTTGAAGCGGGTATTTTGGAAATCGGCGATCGCCTTGCCGAACGCCTTGCGCTCTCGGGTGTATTCCAGCGTCCACTGCAACGCCGCTTCGGCCGACGCCAGGCCACCTATCGCGACCGTCAGACGCTCTTGCGGCAACTCCTGCATCAGATAGGCGAAGCCCATCCCGGCTTGCCCCAGCAGGTTCTCCTTGGGCACACGGACGTCCTGGAAGAACAGCTCCGAGGTGTCCTGGGCCTTCATACCGACCTTTTCCAGACGCTTGCCCTTGGCGAAGCCCGGGGTGTCCGCTTCCACCAGGAATAGACTGGTGCCCTTCGCGCCCGCTTTCCGATCGGTCTTGGCCACGACAATCACCAGGTCGGCCAGGAAACCGTTGGTGATGAAGGTTTTCGAGCCATTGATCACATACTCGTCGCCGTCCAGCACGGCGGTGGTCTTCACCCCTTGCAGGTCGGAACCGGCACCCGGCTCAGTCATGGCAATAGCCGTGACCATCTCGCCAGAGACCAGTTTCGGCAAGTATTTGTGCTTCAGGGCTTCACTGCCGTAATGCAAGATGTACGGTGCGACGATGTCCGAATGCAGCGAAAAACCGATCCCGGTCAAACCAAGCCGACTGACCTCTTCGATCACCACCGCACTGTAGAGAAAGTCGGCCCCTAGCCCGCCGTATTCTTCCGGCAGATGAGAGCAGAGCATTCCCGCCTCCCCCGCCTTGTTCCATAGCTTGCGGTCGATGTATCCCTGTTTTTCCCATTGCCCATGGAACGGCACAGCCTCTCTTTCAAGAAACGTACGCACGCTGTCGCGAAAGAGTTCGTGCTCGGAACTGAACAAGGTTCTGGGGATCATGCGCACACCTGCAATTATTGTTAGCCGGGATTGACCCACAGAGCCTATGCCGCCTATCCGTCACAGGACACTGGACACATCCGACAAAAAATAAGACGATCCAGCCGTTTGGTGACCACTTTCCCCTATAAGAATAATTGAATTATGTCTATCCAACTCTCCACGCCCTTACGGCGTGTCAGCATTCTGGCTATTGATCGGGTTTTCGCTTCCACCCTCATGCAAGCCAAGGATTTCTTCCATCTGGCTAGCCTGCGCTATGGCAAACAACTCGGCCACGGCCTGACCCCGGCATTCGAAACCCGTCTGGTCAGCCCCGATGGACAATCGGTGTGTAGTTTCAGCGATGTGATCCTGCCGGTGGACAGCGGCCTGGAAAATACCGACGTCATCATCCTCCCGGCCTTCTGGGATGACTTCGAAACGCTCTGCCAGCGTTATCCACAAGTCATGCCATGGCTGCGCGAACAACACGCACGCGGCGCCGTGCTCTGCGGCGAAGCCACCGGAGTGTTCTGGCTCGCCGAAGCCGGCCTGCTCGACGGCAAGGAAGCGACCACCTACTGGCGCTTCTTCAATGCTTTCACCGAGCGCTACCCCAAGGTCCAGCTCAATCAGGACAAGCACCTGACCGACGCCGACAACCTGTACTGCGCTGGCGGCACTACGTCGGCTTGCGACCTTTATATCTACTTGATCGAGCGCTTCTGCGGCGCCAACGTCGCCCAGGCCGTGGCCCGGGATATTCTCTACGAAGTGCAACGCAGCTACACCCCCGGCCGTATCGGCTTCGGCGGGCAGAAACTGCACCAGGACGTGATTATCCTGCAGATCCAGCACTGGCTCGAAGAGCACTTCGCCGACAAATTCCGCTTCGAGGACGTCGCCCGCGAACACGGTATGAGCATCCGCAACTTCATGCGCCGCTTCCAGACGGCTACCGGCGACAAGCCGCTGCACTACCTGCAACGCCTACGCATCGAAACCGCCAAGGGCCTGCTCTCTGCCAGTCGCAAAAGCATCAAGACCATCAGTTATGAAGTCGGCTATGACGATGCCAGCTTCTTCGCTCGATTGTTCCGCCAGCACACCGAGCTGTCGCCGAACCAGTATCGGCAGCAGTTTCAGCAGGCTGCATAGGCCTTGTAGGAGCGAGCTTGCTCGCGATGGACTCAAGGGTGGCGCGTTTATTCAGAAAGCACGCGTTATCGTTAACGTCCATCGCGAGCAAGCTCGCTCCTACAGGGATCACCTTTGGGCTTGCCTCCGGGGTTGTGCCATAAAAAATGGCCTGCAATGCAGGCCATTTTTTACTTTCGGAAACGCCCTACGGCTTGTGCGCCCGCGACAGGAACTCGTGGGACTGCATTTCCAGCAAACGGCTGAGAGTGCGCTGGAACTCGAAGTTCAAGCGACCGCCGGTGTAGAGGTCTTTGAGCTCGACTTCAGCGGAGATGATCAGCTTGACGTTACGGTCATAGAACTCGTCGACCATATTGATGAAGCGTCGGGCGATGTCGTCGGTGGTGACGGTCATCTGCTCGACACCGCTGATCAGCACGGCGTGGAAAATCTTGCCGAGTTCGATGTAGTCATTCTGGCTGCGCGGGCCATCGCAGAGTTCGCGGAAGTCGAACCAGGCCACGTCATCGCAGGTGCGCAGAGCACGAATTTCGCGGTTCTCGATATTCAGCACGTCGTTCTCGACGGCCTGCGTGCATTCCGGCGTCAGCGCACGGAAGCTCTTGCGCAGGCTCTCGTTCGCGGCGGCGTCCAGCGGAAAGTGAAACAGCTCGGCCTGTTCGAGGTGACGCAGACGGTAATCGACGCCACTGTCGACGTTGACGATGTCGGTGTTCTGCTTGATCAGGGCAATAGCCGGCAAGAAGCGCGCACGTTGCAGGCCATCTTTGTACAAACCGTCGGGGACGATGTTCGAAGTAGCGACCAGGGTCACGCCATTCTTGAACAGCTCCTCCATCAGCGTGCCGAGGATCATGGCGTCGGTGATGTCGGAAACGAAGAACTCATCAAAACAGATCACCCGTGCTTCGTCAGAGAAGCGCTTGGCAATGATGGTCAGCGGATTTTTTTCGCCGGGAAGAGTCTTCATCTCTTCGTGCACACGCTTCATGAAGCGGTGGAAGTGAGTGCGGACCTTTTCCTTGAACGGCAGGGCTTCAAAGAAGGTATCGACCAGATAGGTCTTGCCGCGGCCAACACCGCCCCAAAAGTACAGACCCTTGACCGGCGCCTGATCTTTCTTGCCAAACAGTTTGCCGAACAGGCCCGGCTTGCTATGCGAGGCCGCGACCAGATCGTCGTACAGGCGCTGCAAATGACGCACCGCAGTTTCCTGGGCGGCGTCGTGAAAGAATTCCGGGCGTTTCAGATCAGCTTGATATCGTTCTAGGGGCGTCATAATTCGTTAGCAAGGCAACAAAAACGGGCCGCCACTGTAGCGACGGCCCTCGAGAATGGCAATCAACCCTTAGTCGGGCAGACCTCCGATTAGTCCTGCGCAGGTGTCAGAGCAACCCGCAAGGCGTCGATGGCAGTATCACGCGCAGCGCTGTCAGCGAAGGTCGGGCTGTCGGCCACGCACTCGCCTTCCAGCCACACGCTGAAGCTTTGCTCTTCGCTGCGCAGGTCCAGTTCCTGTCCCGCTTGCAGTTGTTTGGTCACCGCGCCTGCAGTTTTACCATCGGCAAAGTTGCGCGACAGCAGCAATTGCTCGCCATCCGCCGCCAACAAACGGAAGTGGAAACTGCCGTCATCTTCACGGAAGCTGACGAAGCGTGCAGCTTTCGCAGCTTTCTTCTTGGTGGTCGTGGTGGCTTGCGTCTGATTGACGAAAGAACGCAAGCCAACCGCTTCACGCAGTTCATTGAGAAACGGTGTGGCAACGGCGCGCGCCTTCTTGGCACCGGCCTGGAGGATGTCTTCCAGGTCCGCCGGTCGCTCAATCAGCTGATAATAGCGCTCGCGGGACTCGCCCAACTCGCGGTCCAGCAGTTGGAACAAGCGATTTTTCGCTTCACCCCACCCCAGGCCCTGCAACAATTCGCTGCGGAATTCGTCGGACTGCGCCGGCGTGGCGAAGGCCTGGAACAGGGTGAACAGGTGCGAGTTGTCCGGGTCTTTGGCTTCGCCGGGGGCGCGGGAATCGGTGACGATTCGCGAAATGGCGTCCTTCATTTCCTTGGCGCTGCTGAACAACGGGATGGTGTTGTCGTAGCTTTTGGACATCTTCCGGCCGTCGAGACCTGGCAGCGTGGCCACGCTCTCTTCAATCACAGCTTCGGGCATGGTGAAGAATTCTTTGCCCTGGCCGAACAGGTGGTTGAAGCGTTGACCGATGTCGCGGGCCATTTCCACGTGCTGGATCTGATCGCGACCGACCGGAACCTTGTGGGCGTTGAACATCAGAATGTCCGCGGCCATCAACACCGGGTAGCTGTACAAGCCCATGGTGATGCCGGCATCCGGGTCCTCACCGGTTTCGACGTTCTTGTCCACCGAGGCCTTGTAGGCGTGGGCTCGATTGAGCAAACCTTTGGCCGCGACGCAGGTCAGCAGCCAGGTCAGCTCGGGGATTTCCGGGATATCGGACTGACGATAGAACGTCACCCGATCCACATCCAGACCACCGGCCAGCCAGGTCGCGGCGATTTCCAGACGCGAGCGCTGGATGCGCAGCGGGTCATCGCATTTGATCAGGGCGTGGTAGTCGGCCAGGAAGTAGAACGAATCGGCATTGCTGTCGCGGCTGGCAACGATCGCAGGGCGGATGGCCCCGGCATAGTTGCCCAGGTGCGGCGTGCCGGTGGTGGTGATGCCGGTGAGGATACGCGTACGAGTAGTCATGGGTAATCGCTTATCAGACTGCAATCAATTCGAAAGGCGCGGCAGTATCAGATCTTTGAGGTCCGTCAGCTTGCCGTGAAAAAAGTGTCCGCATTCTGCCACTTTCAGCAGCTCATGGGGGCGATCAAGGGCTTCGGACCAGTCGTAGACCAGTTGCGGATCGATCACTTCGTCGGTTTCTGGCTGAATCAGGGTCAGCGGGCAATTTTGCGGCAACTGATCCTGATCGCCCAAACGCATGACCGCAGGCGCGACCATGAATAGGTGAGCAAGTGTTTCGCCGTTGACTTCCAGACGTCCGCCAAGGCTGGCCGCGACGAAACCGCCGAAGGAAAAACCGAACAAAGTGATCGGCAGCTCAGGATGCCGGGCCCGAAGCCATTGCGCCGCAGCCAGTGCATCATCGACTTCACCAGTGCCCATGTCATGGCTGCCAGCGCTGACGCCAACGCCACGATAGTTGAAGCGCAACGTGATCAAGCCGGCGTCTCGCGCCGTGCGCTGAAGGGTCGAGACAACTTTATTGAGCATGGTGCCACCCTGCACCGGATTCGGGTGGCAGATCAGCGCCAGGCCACGGGCGTCGGGCTGATCCAGGTACAAGGCTTCCAATTGGCCAACCGGGCCATCGATAAATACAGGGGTTTCGCGCATAAGCAAGGAAGGAACTCCGTGACCTCGAATTGGGTCGACTCGTCTAGCTAAAAGTCTGTGCCTGGCATGATTGCGATCTCGTCGCGGTATACAGCGCAGGTCCGAGCCGTTAACGTAAAGCAAAGCCGTTTATAGAGGAAGGACTCGTGGAACACTCGCTCTTAGTTTGGTTGTTGCCGACTCTTGCCCTGGTTGCCGGTGTCGCCATTGGATTCCTGGTCGCTCGCCTGCTGCCGAATGCCGCGCCTAACCGCACGCAACGTCAGCTGGATGATATTCAGGAACGTTTTGACAGTTATCAAAACGAAGTGGTCACCCACTTCAACAGCACCGCGACTTTGGTACAGAAGCTCACTCAGAGCTATCAGGAAGTGCAAGATCATCTCGCCGAGGGTGCCAACCGTCTGGCCCTGGACGAACTGACTCGCCAACGCCTGCTGGCCGCTCTGCACGCCGATTCGGTACAAGCGCCACGGGAACGTCTGACGCCACCGCGCAGTCAGGAAGCGCCGAAAGATTACGCACCAAAAACGCCGAACGCTCCCGGCATGCTCGATGAGCATTACGGCCTGAAAAAATAATCAGGTTTCACGCGACATAAAAAAGCCCTCGGACAGGTGATGTCCGAGGGCTTTTTTGTTGCTGAGAGCTTGAGCGCCTGTGCGGACCTCATCGCGAGCAGGCTCGCTCCCACACTGGACCGCGTAGAGCACAGATTTTGTGTCCACTAAAGATCAAATGTGGGAGCGAGCCTGCTCGCGATGGCGTCAGAACAGGCAACAAAAAAAAAGCCCACCCGATCTGCTGAGAATCGGGCGGGCTTTTTACACCTGGGGTTCAGTCAGGTTTTTTGTTACTGGTACTGCTGACCTTGCTGCTGGGCAGGCTGGCCATACTGCTGACCAGGAATCGGCTTGAGGTTGACCTCTACCCGACGGTTCTGCGCGCGGCCGTTGATGTCGGCGTTGCTGGCGATCGGGCTATCCGGGCCGGCACCGCGAGCCGACAGGTTGGCACCGCCGACGCCCTGGGACGTCAGGTAGGTCGCGACGCTTTGAGCGCGACGCTGAGACAGGTCCATGTTGTGCTGACGGCTGCCGGTGCTGTCGGTGTAACCCACGATCTCGATCTGGCTCTGGTTGAACTCCTTGAGGGAGCCTGCCAGGTTGTTCAGCGGCTGATAAAAGCTCGGGGCGATGTTCGCCGAATCGGTCGCGAAGGTGATGTTACCCGGCATGATCAGTTTGATCTGATCGCCCTGGCGCTGCACTTCTACACCGGTGTTGGCCATGCTCGCACGCAGCTTGGCTTCCTGTTTGTCGGCGTAGTAGCCATAACCGGCGGCGGATGCACCGACCACGGCGGCGCCAATCAGCGCGCCCTTGCCACGGTTATTGTGGTCGATAGCAGCACCGGCCAACGCACCGGCCAAGGCCCCCAACCCACCGTATTTGGCAGTTTTGCTCATGCCCGTGGAGCCTGTGGAGTTGTCCGCCTGACCCTGGCTGTCATACGGGTTCTGGTTTGCACAGCCAGACAACAAGGCCACGGCAGTAGCGACAATAATCAAACGACGCGAGGTGAACATGGAAAGCTCCTACTTTTTTTGCATTCTGTGGTGCAACGGACGTTGGCAATAGACCCTAGCTGGCGTTGGAACACGACCGACGGTAAAAATTCCGTAAGTCCGTCTATAGCCAGAAAATCAGGCTCGTACAAAAGGGTTTTCGCGCATTTCATCACCCAGACGGGTATCCGGACCATGCCCGGTGACCACCGTCGCCTCCTCGTCCAGGGTATACAGACGCTGCTTGATCGAACGCACGATGGTGGCCTGATCGCCGCCCCACAAATCCGTACGCCCTACCCCGCGACGAAACAGTGTGTCACCGGCAATCAGCAGCTTAGCCTCAGAAAACCAAAAGCTCATGGAACCTGGTGTATGACCGGGTGTGTGCAACGCCACGCCGCAACCGCAGGCCAGCTCTTCGTCATCCGCCAACCAGCGATCCGGCGGCGGGACGGGCGTGTAAGGCACGCCGAACATGCTGCATTGCATCTCCAGGTTGTCCCAGAGGAATTGATCCTCTTTATGTAGATGCAACGTTGCGCCGGTTTTTTCCTTCAATTGACCGGACGCAAGAAAGTGATCGAGATGAGCGTGGGTGTGAATGATGCTCACCACCTTCAGCCCCAACGCATCGAGCCGCGCCAGGATCAACTCATGATTGCCACCCGGATCGACGACGATGGCCTTTTTCGTGATCGGATCACCGATGATCGTGCAGTTGCACTGCAACGGGCCGACGGGGAAGGTTTCTCGTATTAGCGCGGGCTTTGCGGCTTCCATGGGTGCTCCTGTAAAGTTAATGGCACATTTTTGGCACAGTGCGAAAAGCGATGGCGACGTTTAGGAAGAAAGGCCCCCACCAATGGCACGCCCAGATCAGACGTAAAGGGTGGCCCCAACAGACACGCACATTCAATACCCAACTCGAAGCAAAAACTTGGGCGACCATGATTGAGCGTGAAATGGACGCAGGTGTGTTCGTCAGCCGCAGCGAAGCTGAAGCGACCTCCTTCGCCAGCGCCTTGGAGTTGTACGCGAAGGAGGTGACCAGCAAAAAACGCAGCAGCGCATCTGAGCTGTCACGCATCCAGGCCATGCAACGCCATCCTCTCGCCCTTCGCTCGCTTGCCAGCATCCGAGGCTCCGATATGGCGACTTACCGCGACAAGCGTCTCGGGGGCGGCTTAGCTGCTTCCACAGTACGCCGCGAGCTTGCCTTGATCTCTCACGTATTCACCATCGCCCGCAAAGAGTGGCGTATGGAGTCTCTGACCAATCCGGTCGAACTCATCCGCCAGCCAAGCGTTGACGACGCACGCAAGCGACGAATTCTCAGCGCCGATGTGTGGATGCAAAAGGATGGGAAGCTGGCGTACGAGCACCTGGACGAGCTCGAAATGATTCGCCGCTACTCTCGCTCAACTGAGCTACCAAAAATCATGACCTTCGCAGTAGAAACAGCGATGCGCCGCAGTGAAATAACTGGCTTGCAAAGCACTAACGTCAATTTAGACAAGCGAGTTGCTCTGCTCCCGATGACAAAGAACGGCTCCTCCCGCGGTGTTCCCCTCTCCAGCAAAGCAGTGGAGATTTTGAATAATCTTGCTGAGCGAGACGACGGACGCTGCTTTCGCAGCAGGCCCGACTCAATTACCAAAGCATTCGCGGACGCTATCGCAGATGCACGCAACGCTTACGTCGAAGGACTATCTCTTAAGCTCAAACAGAAGAAACTCTCCCAGGACAAGATCGACAAACGAATCGAGGACGATCCGTTCCTGATGGATTTGCGCTTCCACGATCTGCGCCATGAGGCGACCTCGCGCCTAGCGGAAATCTTCCCGCTGCACGAACTGACAAAAATCACTGGCCATCAGGATACGCGCATGCTCATGCGTTATTACCATCCAAAAACGGAGGACTTAGCCAAGAAGCTCACTTAGCATTCGACTTGCTGATTATGAGTTGCTGGGCAACCGTATATGCCTAGAGAAACCGCACGTAGGTGAACGTAGGCTGGCATAGCTGGAGGCCCCGTGGTTACTGGTGTTGAACGTAGTTTTGAGAAGGTTGCACAAGCTCCGTACTGTACCGCAACCGTACCGACTTTCCGATGTTCTACCTGTGAAATGCTACTGCTTGTTTGGTGATATGAATCAGCGAGTCGCAGGCGGTGTCCTGATCTCAGAATCTGGTGTTTTCAGTGCGGTGGACGCCCCAGTCGTCGCCGCGTATCAGGAGCGTCGTTTCGATCGATGAGACTTTGATGCACCGTTGGGCACGTGTGGCGATCACCCCGTCAGTAAGGCATTATGAGGACAACAGAACTACTGGGTCAGTTTTCGGTCAGCGGCAACAAGCCTCTACCACGCACGAAAACATACCGTGGTAGAGATCTGTCGCCTGATGGGCATTGGTCGTTCGACACTCTACAACTACCTGACCGAGGCCGAACGCAATGCCCAGCGTGCGGCGTAGAACCATCCCGACCGACTCGCTGATGCAGTTGCGGCAGCGGCTCGACGGTTTGCCGAAGAAAAGCCCGGAGCGAATCGGCCAGGTCACTGCGATAGCCGAATTGTATGGCGTGTCGCCAAGCACTGTGTACCGGGCGCTGAACCTCCTCCATAAACCCCATGCAGCCCATCGTGCTGATCACGGCAAGCCGCGGGTGTTACAACAAGCCGAGCTGGAGCGCTACTGCGAGCTGATCGCCGCGCTGAAACTGCGTACTACCAACAAACAAGGACGGCACCTGTCCACCCTTCGTGCGATTGGGCTGCTGGAAGATTACGGGGTGGAAACCGAGCGAGGCTTGGTCAAGGCACCACAAGGGGTACTGACCCGCAGCACGGTAAACGAGTACCTCAACCGCTGGCATCTGAATCAGTCGCGACTCTTGCGGCAACCGCCAGCGGTACGGTTTCAGGCTGAACACAGCAATGACTGCTGGCAATTCGACCTGTCACCCTCAGACCTCAAGCACATCGACAAACCGGACTGGATCGATTCGAGCAGGGGCATGCCGACACTGATGCTGTTCAGCGTAGTGGACGACCGCAGTGGCGTGGCTTATCAGGAATACCACTGTGTGTACGGTGAGGACGCGGAATCTGCACTGCGTTTCCTGTTCAGAGCCATGGCGCCGAAGGCTGACCCCTCCTTTCCCTTTCAAGGTCGTCCGAAGATGATCTACCTGGACAACGGCCCGGTGGCCAAACGCCGAGTCTTCCAAAATGTCATGCAGGCGCTGGGGATTGAATGGCAAACACATATCCCCGCTGGCAAAGATGGAACACGCACAACCGCCCGCTCAAAGGGCAAGGTTGAACGGCCATTCCGCACGGTAAAAAAAACCCACGAAACGCTGTATCACTTCCATAAGCCAGAAACCGAAGCGCAGGCCAACGAATGGCTGATGCGTTACCTGGTGCGCACCTACAACGTGCAGCCCCATCGTAGCGAGCCGCATTCGCGGATCGAGGACTGGCTGGGCAACCTGCCCGCTGAGGGCCTGCGCGAGATGTGCACCTGGGAGCAGTTCTGTCGCTTTGCCCGCGAACCCGAACGGCGCAAGGTCGGCGTCGATGCGCGAATCACCATCGAGGGTACGGCCTACGAGGTGGAGCCCGACATGGCGGGCGAAACCGTGATGCTGCTCTGGGGGCTGTTCGATAACGAACTCTATGCCGAGTTCGATGGCGAGCGCTTCGGCCCTTACTACCCGGTATCCGGGCCGATTCCGCTACATCGATACCGGGCGCTCAAGCGTGGCAAGGTTGATGAACGATCCGATCGCATTCGTTCGCTAGCAGATCAGCTTGGGCTGCCCATTGCCGCGCTGGCCGGTGACGATGTACGGCTGACACCGCCCGCCGTTCCAGTGGAGTTACCACGCCAACCCTTCAATGCCGAAGCGCACGAGTACCACTTTCCCAACGTTATCGCCGGCAAGCTGAACATTGCCAACGAACTGGCAAAGCCGTTGGCCAAACTTTCGGACGAGGAGCAAGCGTTTATTCACCAGGTGCTGAACGAGACCTTGAATCGGCGGGTTGTTTTTGAACGCATCAAGGGCTACTTCCGCCACAAAAAAACAGGAGAAGAACATGCGGGTTGAAGTGATGCAGCACTACGAGCTGGTCTTGCCACTGAACCAGGCCGGCTACTTTGAAACCAGCCACCACCAGCAGCTGATCAAGGACGTCAAGGGGGCGATATTCGAGGGGCGCTTGATCGCCCTGTGCGGCGTCGTAGGCAGTGGTAAAACCGTGATGCTGCGACGACTTCAGCAGGTGATGAAGGCGGAGAAGAAAATCACCGTCTCCAAGTCCCTCGCCATCGAGAAGCACAGCATCAAGCTGGCCACCTTCATCGCTGCACTCTACTACGACTTATCCACCGAAAAGCAGGTGCGCATCCCGACCCAGGGTGAAAAGCGTGAGCGTGACTTGTGCGAGCTGGTGAGGAAGAACAAGCGCCCAGTGGCCCTGTTCGTCGATGAGGCCCATGACCTCAACGGTCATACCCTGACAGGGCTCAAGCGCTTGATGGAGCTGGTCGAAGACGGCGACGGCCGATTATCGGTGGTGTTGGCCGGGCATCCCAAACTGCGTAACGACCTGCGCCGCCCGACGATGGAGGAAATTGGCTACCGCACCGACATCTTCTCGCTCGACGGCATCGCCGGCAGCCAGCGTGAGTATATCCACTGGCTGCTGGATGCCTGCACAGAAGGCAAGGTCGAGGCTGAATCGATTCTGACCGAAGAAGCGGTTGATCTACTGGCCACCAAACTGAGCACCCCCCTACAAATCCAACTCCACCTCAGCCTGGCTCTGGAGGGCGGCTACCTGACCGGAGAGAAACCGGTATCGGCCGACCTCGTGCACTCAGTGCTGTCGCGTCAGCTGGATGACCTGGAACCGACCCTGACACGCCACGGCTATCGCCTCAAAGACCTGGTGGAACAGTTCGACGCCAGGCCCACTGAAATCAAGGCATTGTTCAGCAATACACTCGACCCGATACGGGCTGTTGAGCTGCGCGACAAAATGCTGGCCGCGGGATTGCCAATCTGACGGCCTGGTCATTTGCAGTTAATGCTGGTCGGTACTGATGGAATGCAGGTCAGTGAGGATCAATGCAGGTTCATTCGCAGTTAATGCTGGTTGACCTGGCTGGTCAGTCGCAATTAATGCTGGTCGAAAACCGCGCTGATTGCAGGTCGGGACGTTTTCGTTTGCAGGTCATTACAGCTAGGTATCAGCCATAGGCAGACCTATACCCTATCGTACGTGCCAGCCAGCCGTGCGTGAACGGGTGTCTATAGTTAGACGATCAATAACCGTTCACTAGTGTCCTGAGCGTGTAATTCGTTTATCTAAAAACATATCGATATACTGACCAGACTTCGACCTCACTGAGCAGTAGTGCACATGGCCAAGCCCGCCGCCCCATTCGTTTTAACGCCATCTGACTACGCCACGCTACAAGGCTGGTCGCGGATGGGTTCGT
>NZ_JBVASJ010000021.1:0-96627 GCF_057813935.1 Pseudomonas sp. F220 | reverse complement strand
ACACCCTTGCCTCTGGCTAACACTTCCCCTTGCCGGGTGTGTAGAGGACTTTCACCTCCAAGTCACCAGCGTGGCCACCACAGCCAAACTGGTTGCGCTTGCGCGCAACGCGCCATGCCTGGCGCACTCAAAAAAAAGCCCGGACAATGTCCGGGCTTCTTGTTGAATCACTGCGGCGCTTTATTCAGCGGCCGGTGCTTCTGGCTTGCGGCGCTTGAGCGGCGCCATGCCGTCCTTGCTGACCAGCGACAGTGCGTCGGTCTTCGGCCGGTTGGCGATCTTGCGTTTGGTCGGTGCCTTGGCGCCGGTTTTCTTCTTCTCGCCCTTGGCGTCGGTCTTTTTCTTCTTCACACCAACGGCTTTGCCCGAAGCCTTGACCTTTTTCGGTCCGCCATAGGTGCCTTTGACTTCCTTGATGGTGCGGCGCTCGAAGGTCTGCTTCAAGTAGCGCTCGATGCTCGACATCAGGTTCCAGTCGCCGTGGCAGATCAGCGAGATGGCCAGACCATCATTGCCGGCGCGACCGGTACGACCGATACGGTGAACGTATTCGTCGCCGCTGCGCGGCATGTCGAAGTTGATCACCATGTCCAGACCGTCGACGTCCAGGCCACGCGCAGCAACGTCAGTAGCCACGAGAATTTTCACGCCGCCCTGCTTCAGACGGTCGATGGCCAGTTTGCGGTCTTTCTGGTCTTTCTCACCGTGCAATACGAAAGCTTTGTATTCCAGTGCCACCAGGCGGCCGTAGATACGGTCGGCCATGGCGCGGGTGTTGGTGAAGATGATCGCCTTTTGATAGGTCTCATTGGCCAGCAGCCAATTGACGATCTGTTCTTTGTGCTGGTTGTGGTCAGCGGTGATGATCTGCTGACGAGTCGTCGCGTTCAGTTGGCTGACGCTGTTGAGCTGCAAGTGCTCAGGGTTGACCAGCACCTTGCCGATCATCTCGCGCAAGCCTGAACCGCCGGTGGTGGCGGAGAACAGCATGGTCTGCTGACGGCTCGCGCATTCATCGACCAGGCGTTGCACGTCTTCGGCAAAGCCCATGTCGAGCATACGGTCGGCTTCGTCGAGTACCAGCACTTCGACTTCTTTCAGATCGAGGTTGCCGGCGTTCAGTTGTTCCAGCAAACGGCCCGGCGTACCGATCAGGATGTCCGGAACCTTGCGCAGCATAGCGGCCTGGACCTTGAAGTCTTCACCGCCGGTGATCAGGCCGGATTTGATGAAGGTGAACTGCGAAAAGCGTTCGACTTCCTTGAGGGTCTGCTGCGCCAGCTCACGGGTCGGCAACAGAATGACCGCTTTGATGCTGACGCGGATCTTCGCCGGGCCGATCAAACGGTTAAGGATTGGCAGAACGAATGCAGCGGTTTTGCCGCTACCGGTTTGAGCCGTCACCCGTAGGTCACGCCCTTCGAGCGCGAGCGGGATGGCCGCGGCTTGCACAGGCGTAGGCTCGACAAATTTAAGCTCGGCCACGGCTTTGAGCAGGCGTTCGTGCAGGGCGAATTGGGAAAACACGGGTGTTACCTCGAAGAAATACAAAAAAACAGCTGCATAGGGTAACGGTTTCGAGCGCTAAGGCCGAGTTTCTTTGTGCAAACGGCAGCAAACAGATGCTTTTTTGTTAGCGAATTTGTCCCTGAACGTAACTTTAGTTGTCTTAAATGCTCTAATCGACCCATCTGATCCTACAGAAGAATCGTTTTAGCGCATGGATATCAAACAGCTCTGGCTCAACGCCCAAGACCTCTGGGGTGCTCTCGATCAGCATCCACTCTTGCATTCCAGCCTGGCGCTGGCGTTGCTATTAGCGATCGCGTTAGGTCTCGGACGAGTGGCACGCTATCTCATTCTGCATGCCGTTAAATTGCTCGGTCGGCAACCGGCGCTGCATTGGCTTAACGATTTGCGCCACAACAAAGTCTTTCACCGCCTGGCGCAGATGACGCCGTCGCTGGTGATCCAGTTCGGCCTGAACCTGGTGCCGGAGCTAAGCAAAACCAGCCTGCTTTTTCTCGGTAACGTGGCGCTGGCTTTCACTATTCTGTTCCAGGTATTGGTCTTGAGCGCCCTGCTCAACGCCTTGCTGGATATCTACGCGCGCACCGATCACGCCAAGACCCGTTCGATCAAGGGCTACGTGCAGCTGGCGAAGATGGTGCTGTTTGTTTGCGGCGCAATCATCATTATTGCGACGCTGATCGACCGTTCGCCGCTGTTGCTATTGTCCGGCCTGGGTGCAATGTCGGCGGTGATTCTGTTGGTTTACAAGGACACCTTGTTGTCGTTCGTCGCCGGGGTCCAATTGACTAGCAACGACATGCTGCGGGTCGGTGACTGGATCGAAATGCCGCAAGTCGGCGCCGACGGCGATGTGGTCGACATCACCCTGCACACGGTCAAAGTGCAGAACTTCGATAAAACCATCGTCTCGATTCCGACCTGGCGTTTGATGTCCGAGTCGTTCAAGAACTGGCGCGGCATGCAGCAGTCTGGAGGTCGGCGGATCAAGCGCAGCCTGTTTATCGACGCCAGTGGCGTGCGCTTTCTGCACGATGAGGAAGAACAGAAACTGACTCAGATCCATTTGCTGACCGACTATATCGGCCGCAAACAGGCTGAGCTCAAAAGCTGGAACGAAGCCCAGGGCAACGTCGCGGCGATGTCGGCCAATCGCCGGCGCATGACCAACCTTGGAACCTTCCGCGCTTATGCGTTGGCGTATTTGAAGAGCCATCCGGAGATTCAACCCGGCATGACCTGCATGGTCCGGCAGATGCAAACCACCGCCCAAGGTGTGCCGCTGGAGATTTACTGCTTTACCCGCACCACCGCCTGGGCCGATTACGAGAGGATTCAGGGCGATATCTTCGATTACCTGCTGGCGGTGTTGCCGGAGTTTGGCTTGAGTTTGTATCAGCAGCCGAGCGGCAGTGATTTGCGCGCAGGGTTATTGCCGGCGGTGTTGGGGGCGGGTTTTATACCTGCGAACGAAAAACGTTCGATGTAACAACACATATCCTGTGGGAGCGGGCTTGCTCGCGATGCGGAGTGTCAGTCAACATCAATGTTGCATGTGACACCGCTATCGCGAGCAAGCCCGCTCCCACAGGATCAGTGTGCACCTGCCGACTGACGCACACCCAACCGGCTAATCCACACCGCGCCCAATATCACCAACCCGCCAAAGAGCAACCGCCCCAGTTCTTCATGTTGATTCCAGATCAGCAGGTTGATCAACAGCCCCACCGGTACATGGAGGTTGTTCATCACCGCCAGCGTCCCGCCATTGACCAGGCACGCGCCCTTGTTCCACCAATACAAGCCCAATGCCGTCGAAACCAGGCCAAGGAACACCAGCACGCCCCATTGCAGCGGCGCTTCGGGCAGGAAGTTCTCCTTGCCGAACAATAAGAACGCCGGCAATGCCACCGCCAGTGCTCCCAGATAGAAATAACCAAAGCGCCGGTAATGCGGCAGATCGCTCGGGTAACGCGCCACCAGATGCTTATAAAGCACCTGCCCCGCGGCGTAGGTAAAGTTGGCCAACTGAAGCAACAAGAAACCCATGAAGAAATCCGGGTTGATCCGGTCGTAGCGAATCACCGCGGCCCCGGCCACCGCCACCAGCGCTGCAATCAAGGCCCATGGATTGAAGCGGCGATTCAGCGCGTCTTCAATCAGCGTTACGTGCAGCGGTGTGAGGATGGTGAACAGCAACACCTCCGGCACAGTCAATACGCGAAAGCTCAGGTACAAACAGACGTAGGTCACGCCAAACTGCAAGGCGCCGATCACCAGCATCCCGCGCATGAAGGCCGGTTCGACCTGCCGCCAGCGGGTCAAGGGAATGAACACCAGCCCGGCCAGCAGCACGCGCACCAGCACCGCGAAGTAACTGTCGACATGGCCGGCCAGGTATTCGCCAATCAAGCTGAAGGAAAACGCCTGAATCAGCGTGACAAAAAGTAGATAGCCCATACGCGCCTCGTTTCGAATGGCGGCGACGATAGCGGTTTTGCGGCTGACAGTGAAATGACAGGCAAAAAAAACCCGATCTCGCAATGGCGTCGATCGGGCGGGAGCACTCAGGAGCAAAAAGTGCAAAGGGAGGTTCGATGCGCGAACCGGCTTGAAGGGGGGGAGCGCAATGGCGCTACTAAACCATCAGGCGATTATCTGGCGATTAACGCCTCAGGCGACCTGTGCCAGCTTAGCGTTAGCCTGGTTCAGACCTTTTTCGTGAAAGTCTGCGCCCAGGTTCATGCCCTCGGCGTGAATGAATTCGACGTCGTGGATCCCGATGAACGCCATGACCTGACGCAAGTAGGGTTCCTGATGATCGGCGGTGCTGCCGGCGTAGATGCCGCCGCGAGCAGTCAGCACATAGGCACGCTTGCCAGTGAGCAGGCCTTGCGGGCCGGTTTCGGTGTACTTGAAGGTCACACCGGCACGTAACACATGGTCCAGCCAGGCTTTCAGGGTGCTCGGGATGGCGAAGTTGTACATCGGCGCAGCCATCACCAACACGTCGGCGGCCAGCAGCTCATCGGTCAACTGGTTGGAGCGCTCAAGGGAGGCATGCTCGATCTCGTTGCGCTGCTCGGCAGGTTTCATCCAGCCACCCAGCAGGTTGGCATCCAGGTGCGGGACCGGGTTGATCGCCAAGTCACGAACGGTGATCTGGTCAGCCGGGTGAGCGGTTTTCCACTGGCTGATGAAGGTTTGGGTCAGTTGGCGTGAAACCGAATCTTGCTGGCGAGCGCTGCTTTCGATGATCAGTACGCGGGACATGGGATGTAGCCTCCATCGGTGAATGCTGTAAGTCGATGGAGTGGAGATTAAACAGAGTCATATCGATGAAAAAGCGCAAATAACTGCTATAACCTATCTATAAATTCGTTTATAAACGGAACATGCCCAGCAAGCCTGCTCCGCTCGGTGTTACTTGGGTTTGCAGGTGACGGCAATGTACAGCTTGATGATCTTGCGGTTGAACTTGGCCGAAAGGTCGGCGCGTTTACCCGCATCCAGACTCACCCGACGGGTCTTGGGGGATTCCGGGCCGTTGCGAAATACCACCGAGCAATCGGCCGCGGTGTCACCGTGGTTGTTGAGGGTAATGGCGCCCAGGTCGTAGTCGGTGGCGTAAGTGGTGTAGTCAATCTTCATCCCGCCGAGTTCTTTCTGCACGTCGATCGGGTAGGCAAACGCAGTCAGCGGCAGCATCGCCAGCAACACACAACAGATTTTTCTCATTCGGCAGTCTCCAATAAAGACCGTCAGCTTAGGACAAGAGGAGCTCATCTTGAAAGCGCCCCGCGTTACCCTGGATCAATGGCGAACATTGCAGGCGGTGGTCGACCACGGCGGCTTCGCCCAGGCAGCCGAAGCGCTGCACCG
The DNA here is from genome assembly GCF_057813935.1 of Pseudomonas sp. F220. Taxonomy (NCBI): domain Bacteria; kingdom Pseudomonadati; phylum Pseudomonadota; class Gammaproteobacteria; order Pseudomonadales; family Pseudomonadaceae; genus Pseudomonas; species Pseudomonas sp. F220. Next base: position 91,215 of record NZ_JBVASJ010000021.1, on the reverse strand, counting down.
TTCACAGTCGTCTGTCAGTTATACCGTGGCGCGCATGCAGGACCAGCTCGGTGTGCCGCTATTGCGCATCGACGGCCGTAAAGCCGTGTTGACCGAAGCCGGCAGCGTATTGCTGCGTCGCTCCCGGCAACTGGTCAAACAGGCCAGCCAGCTTGAGGACCTGGCGCACCATATGGAGCAAGGCTGGGAAGCAGAAGTGCGGCTGGTGGTCGATGCCGCTTACCCGAATGCCCGTTTGGTGCGCGCGCTGACCGCGTTCATGCCGCAAAGCCGTGGTTGCCGCGTGCGCTTGCGCGAAGAAGTGCTGTCCGGGGTCGAAGAGGTGCTACTTGAAGGCGTCGCCGACCTGGCCATCAGCGGCTTCAACATTCCCGGTTACCTGGGCACAGAAATGAGCGCGGTGGAATTCGTCGCCGTGGCTCACCCGGAACACCCACTGCATCGTCTGAACCGTGAGTTGAATTTCCAGGACCTGGAAAGCCAGTTGCAAGTGGTGATCCGCGATTCCGGCCGCCAGCAGCCGCGAGACGTTGGCTGGCTTGGAGCCGAACAGCGCTGGACCGTCGGCAGCCTGGCCACCGCCGCGAGCTTCGTCAGCAGTGGTCTGGGTTTCGCCTGGTTGCCACGGCACCTGATCGAACGCGAACTCAAGGAAGGCCTGCTCAAGCTGCTACCGTTGGATCAGGGCGGCAGTCGTCACCCAACGTTTTTTTTGTATTCGAACAAGGAAAAAACACTGGGCCCGGCCACGCAGATTCTCATCGAACTGCTGCGCACCTTTGACACCGCGCCGCTGGATGCGCCCTTCGCTGCCCCACAGCAAGCCTGAAACCCGGTAAGCCCGAACAGGAGTTCTGCCATGGCCTATTTCGAACATGAAGGTTGCACCCTGCACTACGAAGAATATGGCCACGGCGAACCCGTGCTGTTGCTACACGGACTGGGCTCCAGCGCTCTGGATTGGGAAGATCAGACCCCTGAGCTGGCGGCCCGCTACCGGGTGATCATCCCGGACGCGCGTGGCCATGGTCGCTCCGACAAACCCCGCGAGCACTACAGCATTGCCGGCTTCAGCGCTGATGTGATCGCACTGATCGAGCACCTGAACCTGGGCCCGGCACATGTCGTCGGGCTGTCCATGGGCGGCATGATCGGTTTTCAACTGGCGGTGGATCAGCCGCAATTGCTCAAAAGCCTGTGCATCGTCAACAGCGCACCCCAGGTAAAAATGCAGACGCTGGATGAGTATTGGCAGTGGTTCAAGCGCTGGGGTCTGATGCGAGTCGTGAGCATGAGCGCCATCGGCACGGCACTGGGCGCGAAGCTTTTCCCAAAACCGGAACAAGCCGGGCTGCGTAGAAAAATAGCCCAGCGCTGGGCAAAAAACGACAAACGTGCTTATCTCGCCAGCTTCGATGCCATCGTCGGTTGGGGTGTGCAGGAACGACTTTCCCGTGTCACCTGTCCAACGCTGATCGTCAGCGCCGACCATGACTACACGCCGGTCGCGCTGAAAGAGGCCTATGTAAAACTGCTGCCCAACGCGCGGCTGGTGGTGATCGCCGATTCCCGCCACGCCACGCCACTGGATCAACCGGAACGCTTCAACCAAACCCTGCTCGAGTTTCTAACCGCAGTCGACACCACTACCCAGGATCACTGACCCATGCTGAAAAAAATCGCCCTCGTCGCTGGCTCCGTTTTGTTCGCCGCTAACCTGATGGCCGCTACACCCGCCAAGGCGCCACACGTTTTGCTGGATACCACCAATGGCCAGATCGAAATCGAACTGGACCCGGTCAAGGCACCGGTATCTACCGCCAACTTTCTCGCTTACGTCGACAGCGGCTTTTACACCAACACCATTTTTCACCGTGTAATTCCTGGCTTCATGGTTCAGGGCGGTGGTTTCACTCCACAAATGCAGCAAAAAGACACCAAGGCGCCGATCAAGAACGAAGCCAGCAACGGCCTGCATAACGTCCGCGGCAGCCTGTCGATGGCGCGCACCTCGAACCCGGATTCCGCCACCAGCCAGTTCTTCATCAACGTGGCAGACAACGCCTTCCTCGACCCGGGTCGTGACGCCGGTTATGCGGTATTTGCCAAAGTCGTAAAAGGCATGGACGTGGTCGACATCATCGTCAACTCACAAACCACCACCAAAAGTGGGATGCAGAATGTGCCAATCGACCCCGTGCTGATAAAGTCAGCCAAGCGCATCGACTGATACGCAAGGAGTCCTGAGTGGCGGCTCTTTAACGGAGCCCCGCTCACCTACTGAAAAGGAGAGCCCGTACGCGGGCGTGAGACCTCATGCTTTATCGTCGCTTTGAACAACTGATCGATATTTTTCGCGACGCTCCGACGGCTGCTCCGCCGAACACGGTTCTACCCTTCTATATCTACTACCTGCGTCAGGTCTGGCCGAGTTTTGCCGCCCTGCTCGTCGTCGGTCTGTTCGGCGCGTTGATCGAAGTTGCGCTGTTCAGTTATCTGAGCCGGATCATTGATCTGACTCAAGGCACGCCGAATGTCGACTTCTTCAAGATTCACGGCACTGAGCTGATCTGGATGGTGGTGGTCGCCTTGATCCTGCGTCCGGTCTTCGTCGGTCTGCATGATTTGCTGGTGCACCAGACCATCAGCCCGGGCATGACCAGCATGATCCGCTGGCAGAACCACAGCTACGTGCTCAAACAAAGCCTCAACTTCTTTCAGAACGATTTCGCCGGGCGCATCGCCCAACGCATCATGCAGACCGGCAACTCCCTGCGCGACTCTGCCGTGCAAGCCGTGGACGCACTGTGGCATGTGCTGATCTACGCCATCAGTTCGCTGGTACTGTTCGCCGAGGCCGACTGGCGCCTGATGATCCCGTTACTGACCTGGATCGCCTGCTATATCGGTGCGCTGTGCTACTTCGTGCCGCGGGTCAAAGAACGCTCCGTGGTCTCCTCTGACGCCCGCTCGAAACTGATGGGACGGATCGTCGACGGCTACACCAATATCACCACGCTCAAACTGTTCGCCCACACCAACTTCGAACAACAGTACGCCCGCGAAGCCATCGAAGAGCAAACGGAAAAATCCCAGCTCGCCGGCCGCGTTGTCACCAGCATGGACGTGGTCATTACCAGCATGAACGGTCTGTTGATCGTCGGCACTACGGGCCTGGCCTTGTGGCTGTGGACCCAATCGCTGATCTCGGTCGGCGCCATCGCTCTGGCCACCGGCCTGGTGATCCGCATCGTCAACATGTCCGGCTGGATCATGTGGGTGGTCAACGGCATCTTCGAAAACATCGGCATGGTCCAGGACGGCCTGCAAACCATCGCCCAACCGGTCAGCGTGACCGACTGCGAACAAGCCCCGCGCCTCGACGTGGCACGCGGTGAAGTGCGTTTCGATCACGTCGATTTTCACTATGGCAAGAAAAGCGGAATCATCAGCGACCTCAATCTGACGATCAAAGCCGGCGAGAAAATCGGCTTGATCGGCCCCTCCGGCGCGGGCAAATCGACCTTGGTCAACCTGCTGTTACGCCTTTACAACCTGCAAGGCGGCCGGATCCTGATTGATGGCCAGGACATCGCCAGCGTCGCCCAGGAAAGCCTGCGTGAGCGGATCGGCATGATCACCCAGGACACTTCGCTGCTGCACCGCTCGATCCGCGACAACCTGCTGTACGGCAAGCCCGACGCCACCGATGAAGAACTCTGGGAAGCGGCGCGCAAGGCCCGTGCCGACGAATTCATCCCCCATCTATCCGATGCCCAGGGCCGTACCGGCTTCGACGCCCACGTCGGTGAGCGCGGGGTGAAACTCTCCGGCGGCCAACGGCAACGGATCGCCATTGCCCGGGTGCTGCTCAAGGACGCGCCGATCCTGATCATGGACGAAGCCACCTCGGCCCTGGACTCTGAAGTCGAAGCGGCCATTCAGGAAAGCCTGGAAACCCTGATGCGAGGAAAAACCGTGATTGCCATCGCTCACCGGCTCTCGACCATTGCCCGAATGGACCGCTTGGTGGTACTGGAAAAAGGCCGGATCGCCGAAACCGGCAGCCACGCCGAACTGCTCGCCCACGGCGGTTTGTATGCACGGTTGTGGCAACACCAGACGGGTGGGTTTGTCGGTATTGATTGAGCGCCGAAGATCTTTTGATGTAGGCCCCCACAAAAAACGCCAGAGCCCTTTAACCACGGGCTCTGGCGTTTTTTTATGACTGGCGTTCCACCGAAACCCTGCTGTACTCAGCCAAGGTTCTGGAGAGGGCCTGTAGTCAACCTGCAGGATGCATAACGGCTATATCGACTCGATCGTCGACCTATTACAAGGATGCGTCTCATGTCTCTGTTCAAACGTTCAGTTACTGAGTTGTTAGGTACATTCTGGCTAGTGTTGGGTGGTTGCGGCAGTGCGGTACTGGCGGCGGCTTTTCCAAATGTCGGGATCGGGTTGCTCGGCGTAGCGCTGGCCTTTGGTCTCACCGTACTGACCATGGCCTTCGCCATCGGCCATATCTCCGGTTGTCACCTGAACCCTGCGGTATCGGTCGGGCTGTGGGTCGGGGGTCGGTTCCCGGCCAAGGAACTGCCCGCCTACATTGTCGCCCAAGTCATCGGCGGCGTAATTGCAGCCACCTTGCTGTACTTCATTGCCAGCGGAAAACCCGGGTTCGAACTGGCAAGCGGACTGGCCTCCAACGGGTATGGCGAACACTCGCCGGGCGGCTACTCAATGGCAGCGGGGTTTGTTTGTGAACTGGTGATGACCGCAATGTTCGTGCTGATCATCCTCGGCTCTACCGACAAACGTGCTCCGGCTGGCCTTGCACCCATTGCCATTGGCTTGGCGTTGACATTGATTCACCTGATCTCGATCCCGGTTACCAACACGTCGGTCAATCCGGCTCGCAGTACTGGTCCAGCGTTGATTGTCGGCGGTTGGGCGATTCAGCAATTGTGGATGTTCTGGTTGGCGCCGATCCTCGGTGCGGTAATCGGCGGCGTGACCTATCGCTGGCTGGGCAAGGAAGACACCTGATCCAGGGATACGCGAGGATCAGTCTTGCCGATATGGCAGGGCAGTTCTCGCCTCTTCGGCATAGGCCAGGACGCCAATCCGCTCTTGTTGCAGGAAATCCTTCACTGCCGCTTTCAATCCGGGATGACGCAAGTAGTGCCAGGAATGGGTAATGACCGGTTCAAAGCCACGAATCAACTTGTGCTCACCCTGAGCTCCGGCATCGAACCGCTGAAAGCCGTTGGCGATTGCGTACTCCATGCCTTGATAGAAGCAGGTCTCGAAATGCAGGCGGTCGAACTCCGCCAGGCAGCCCCAATAGCGACCGTAAAAACTGTCGCCACCCACCAGGCTGAAGGCCATAGCTACTGGACGTGAACCTTGTTTGGCCAGCACTACGCGAATGGCTTCGGGCATGCGTTCGGCCAGCAGACTGAAAAACTCCCGAGTCAGGTACGGCGCCTGCCGACGTATTGCGTAGGTATTGGCATAACAGGCATAAACGAAGTCCCACTGCGCTTGATCAAGTTGCCGTCCTTCGAGCCATTCAAACTCGATGCCCTGCCCTGCAACCTGCTCGCGCTCCTTGCGCATTTGCTTGCGTTTGCGCGAACTCAAGGCGTCGAGGAAGTCCTGGAAATCCCGGTAACCACGGTTCTGCCAGTGATATTGGCAGCCGACACGTTGCAGCCAACCCGGCTGCTCGGCCAGCGCAGCATCGGTGAACGGGTCGGTGAAATTGATATGGGCACTGGAAAGCCCTTCGATCTCCAGATACCCCGGCAGACTTTTCAGCAGCTCGAAACCGTCCTGCACGTTGGCCGCCAATAGACGCGGCCCACTCACGGGGCTGAACGGCACGGCAGTCAAAAGCTTCGGGTAATACTCGATCCCGGCGCGCTCGCAAGCATCGGCCCAGGCATGGTCGAAGACGTATTCGCCGTAGGAGTGCCATTTGCGATAACTGGGCAATGCGGCAATCAAACGACCGTCTTCAACGTGCAACAGGTGTTCGGGCTGCCAGCCGGAATGCGGACCCAGGCTGGCGCTGTCTTCCAGCGCACTGAGGAAGGCATGCCGCAAGAATGGCTGAGCATCGGACACCAGCGCATCCCATTCTTGAGAGGTGATTGCGGACAGACTTTCCAAACGTTGTAGCGGCATCGCATTCCCCGGCAATCATGAATCACAGACGCACCGAGTATCGCCCATCGCAACACAATCCACACGACCTATCCGCCCGCGAGGCTCTGAACCGGGGGTGTCACGCCGTGCCCCGACCGTCATCGAGTCGCCATCACTTTGCCATTTCCCTGTCATAAACCATCGCGATACTGGCGCCAGTTTTTAGAACGTCGGGATCTACCCGGCCCCTAGTTTTCCGTCCATCACGGCCGGTTGCTTCTTGGATGGCTCAGTCATCCCCTTTCAACTTCGGAGATTGATATGCGTCTTGCTTACACCAAAACTGCGGCAGCCCTGTGTGGCGGGCTGTTACTGGCCATGAGCGTTCCGGCCAGCGCTGCAGTCGACGCCAAACTGCTCGAAATGCTCAAGGCAAATGGCTCCATTTCCCCGGCGCAGTACACCGACCTGCAAGCCGAGCTGGCCAAGGATCAGAAGGACCAGCAGATGGCCCGTCAGGCTCAACAAGAGACTAACGAGCAGATCGCGGCGACTGCGAAGAAAACCAATGAACTGAGCACCTTCGACCAGAAACTGGCCTGGGCTGCCAAGACCCAAATCAAGGGTGACGTGCGCTTCCGCCAGGAAACGGTCAAGAACGATGGCGTTCCAAACAGCAAAGACCAGGATCGTCAGCGCATTCGTGTCCGCCTGGGTGCCTACAGCGAAATCAACCCGCAAGTCGACACCGGTATCCGTATCGCCACCGGCAGCAACGACGACGCTCGCTCCACCAACCAGGACCTGAACAACTACTTCGACAAGAAGCAGATCTGGCTGGACCAGGGTTACGTCGACTACCACCCGGACGCGATCAAGAACCTGCACGTGATCGGCGGCAAGATGTCTCAGCCATGGGTGAGCATGGGTGACATCATCTGGGATAGCGACATCAACCCGGAAGGTCTGGCCCTGACTTACAAATTGCCGGTGGGCGGCAGTACCGAGCTGTTCGGTAGCGCCGGTCACTACACCCTCAAGGACAACGTCGACGGCGAGGGTGTGCAGTTCAAACACGACCTGCGTCTGTACGCTGGCCAGTTGGGTGCGCGCTTCGCCATCACCGACAGCATGAAAATGACGTTGGGCGGCAGTATCTACTCGTACGACAAAGACAAGAGCAGTGCCTGCCCTACCACCGGCACCGTCACCGCGCCATGCGCACTGGCCGTCAACGGCAACAGCCCGAACGAAACGTTCAAACTGTACGAAGGTTTTGGTCAGCTCGACTTCACCAACCTGCCAGTACCGCTTTCGTTGTACGGTCAGTACGTCAACAACAAAGACGCGAGCAACGATCAGGACACTGGCTGGCTGGCTGGCGTGAAGTCCAAGTTCTACGGTTTCAACGTGGACTACAACTACCGCGATGTGCAGCGTAACGCAGTGGTTGGCGCCTTCACCGACTCTGACTTCGCCAACGGCTTTACCGGTTCGCGCGGCAGCAAGTTGAAAGTGAGTTACGACATCGACAAGAACTTCGCCCTCGGTGCGACGTACTTCTTGGCGACCTCTGACCAAACAAACGCCAGCATCAACAAGAAAGATTCGGACATCAACACCCTGCAACTGGATGCTGAAGCGAAGTTCTGATTTACCCCGCTATACGATTCGGGCAAGGAAGCCCGAGTTGCTTTTACAGTCTGGCGTGGATGGATTGATCCCCATCATCCTTCGATACATCCATGCGAGCCTGTTTCTTGGCTCCCTGCAATGAATCCCCTGACCTACGGAATGTCCTTGCGACGCTCGGCCGCGAGACGTTCGGCCAGCGTATCGGCGTCCGGTACGGCTTCTTCGGGCATGGCACGCAACGTCGCCTGCATCAAGCGCATCTGACGAATGAACCGCCGACAATTGGCGCAAAACATCAGGTGATGGCGCACCATCAGCTTCTCCCGAAAACTCAACTGACCATCGAGGTAATCGCTGGATCGCGCGACTTGTTCCTTGCAGGTCAACATTCGCCGGTTTCCTCAAAATGCTCCACCGTAGCGAAGACTTTCAGTCGTGCCCGATGCAACAGCACGCGAACATTGGAGAGCGAGATCTCCAGAAGATTACAAATCTCTTCCAACTCCAGTCCTTGGCGCTCGCGCAACAGCAACACACTGCTTTGCAGTTCAGAGAGACTCAGCAAGGTATGCTCCAGGCACTCGCGCAGCTCATTTTCGGTGAGCAGGGCATCGGGTGTGTCCTGGTGCCAGGCAAACGGGGCCACCAGCCAGTGACCGTCGCCCGGGGAAAACCGCTCATCGCCAATCGTGCCGTGGGGCGACGGCAAATCGTCCAGCAGGACTTCCCGGCGGTTTTGTTTGTAACGGCTTTTAGCAGAGTTGGCGGTGATGGTCAGCAGCCAGGTCTTGAGGCTGGAGCGGCCCTGAAACCCGGACAGGTTGCGCACGACCGACAGCCAGGCATCCTGCACCACTTCGTCGGCATTGCGGTTGCCGACAATGGCATAGGCCACCGCACGCATGGCGCTCTGGTAAGTGCTGACCAACTCCTTGTAAGCCCGCTGCTCCCCCGCCAGCAAGCGTTCGAGCAGTTGCGTGTCGTCAGTAACCGCCATTCATACCTCGTAATCATGGGTGCCGTAAAAAAAGATCGCAGCCTATAGCAGCTCCTACGCCGACCGCATTCAACCGCGATTGGGCGTTGAACATCAATCCCCCGTAGGATCTGCGGGGACGCCTAGTTCGCAGCTGCGATCTTTTCAATCGCCCCTCGAACCGGAGTGAACTCAACGCTTACGCAGAATCACGCTACCAATCGAGTAACCGGCACCAAACGAGCTAAGCACCGCCAGCGAACCGCTCGGCAAATCGTCCTGGTTCTTGTGGAATGCAATCACCGAACCCGCCGAACTGGTATTGGCGTAGGTGTCGAGGATCACCGGAGCTTCTTCGATCGTGGCTTCGCGGCCCAACAGTTTCTTGACGATCAAGTGGTTCATGCTGAGGTTGGCCTGGTGCAGCCAGAAGCGCTTCACGTCGCTGACGCTGAGCGTGTTCTCTTCCAGGTGGGTGGCGATCAGTTCCGCCACCATCGGGCAGACGTCACGGAACACCTTGCGACCTTCCTGCACGAACAGTTTGTCCGGTGCTCCGACACCCTCTTTGGCTGCGCGGTTGAGGAAGCCGAAATTGTTGCGGATGTTGTTGGAGAATTTGGTCAGCAGCTTGGTGCTAACGATGTCGAACTGGTACGGCGAAGTTGCCAGATCGGCACGCTCGACGATCACCGCCGTCGCAGCGTCGCCGAAAATGAAGTGGCTGTCGCGGTCGCGAAAGTTCAAGTGGCCGGTGCAGACTTCCGGGTTGACCATCAGAATCGCCCGCGCCTGACCGAGCTGGACACTGTTGGCAGCAGCTTGAATGCCGAACGTCGCCGAGGAGCAGGCCACGTTCATGTCAAAGCCGAAACCCTGAATGCCTAGTGCTTCCTGGACTTCGATGGCGATGGCCGGGTAGGCCCGCTGCAGGTTGGAGCAGGCAACGATGACGCCGTCGATGTCGGCGGCGGTCTTGCCTGCGCGCTGCAACGCTTGCTCGGCGGCGCCGATAGCCATTTGGCATAGCACCGACCATTCGTCGTTGGAACGCTCAGGCAGACGCGGCGTCATGCGCTGTGGATCAAGGATGCCTTCTTTGTCCATGACAAATCGGCTTTTGATCCCCGAGGCCTTTTCAATGAAGGCCGCACTGGATTCGGTCAGTGCCTGAACTTCACCACGCTCGATGGCCGCAGCGTTATCGGCATTGAATTGCTGCACATAGGCATTGAAAGACTGCACCAGCTCTTCGTTGGAGATGCTGTTGGCCGGGGTGTACAGGCCGGTGCCGCTGATGACGACGTTATGCATGGTCGTTTCTCTAATCTGTTCAGGCAGAAAGCATTGGCACCGACGTACCAATACATAAAGGGTCTAATCCCATCGGATGGGATGAAACCTTGCGTCGCTTTATTCCGATCCACCCAGGCGGCTAAGGCTCAAATCTGCGGGGCCGGCGTTTATAACAGCGAAGTTTGCCATAAACGCTGGCATTTGGCCCTATTTGCAGGATGCAGCGCCTGCAACGGCATACCTGTAGGAGCACGGCTTGCCGGCGATGGCGCCCTTGAGACCGCCATCGTCGGAACGCCGCCCGGACCAAGCTCGGCTCCTACAGATAGGGTTAGGGCTCGACCTGGCTCCATTGTTTGCTCAGGCGTTTGTCGGAGATCGGTACCTTGGTCCCCAATTGTTGGGCAAACAACGAAACCCGGTATTCCTCCAGCCACCAGCGATACAGCTCCAGCTGCGGATCGCGCTTGCCTTCCTGGGCGTGCTTACTGGCCCGCGCCTGGTATTGCGCCCATAACCCAGCCAGTTCGGTGCTCCAGACCCGGTCCTTTTGTACCTGGCTCGGCAGCTTCTCAAGACGCAACTCGATGGCCTTGAGGAAACGCGGCAATTCCTTGAACCAAGCGGCTGGTGTTTCGCGGACAAAGCCCGGATACACCAACTGACTCAGCTGTTGCTTGATGTCATTGAGGGCCACCGCCTGCGCCAGGTCGATCTTGCCCTTGAAGCGTTTTTGCAGACCGTGCCAGAGTTTGAGCGTCTCCAGCGTCAATTTCGCCAGCCGCTCGGCATGTTCAGTCCAGCCACCACGCTTGCGCTCAGCCAACGAGGCCAGCCCGGCGCCATCGCGAGGCAAACTCGGTTCGCCGTCGAGAATGCAGTTGTCGAGGCTGGCCAGCAGAATGTCTTCCACCAGGCTATCAATACGCCCCAGCTCGCGGTACATCAGACCCAGCTCGGTCAACCCCGGTAACTTGCCACGCAGGAACTTCGCCGGCTCGGCCAGTTGCTGCATCAACAAGCGCTGCAAGGCCCGGCGATGCTGAAATTCGGCCTCGGCGGCGGTGGAGAAACGCCCTTCCTTGACCGTTCCACCCTCCTCCACCAGCGCCGGATAGACCGTCATCGACAGCCCGGCGATCTTCTGTTGGGTTTTTTCGGCCACTGCGGCGAAGACTTTGGCCTCCACTGGCTGTTGGCTTTTCGCGGTTTGCGGCACGGCCAACGCGGCCTGGCTGGCCTCGACGAAACGCGCAGTCAACTCGGCCAGATCGCGGCCTTCGCCAAGGAATTTGCCTTGGCCGTCGACGATTTCCAGGTTCATCCGCAAATGGCCATCGACCTGCTGAGCCGATTCGGCCCAGGCCTCATCGCTGACCCGCGCACCGGTCATGCGCAGCAATTCGCGCCCCAGTGCCTGAGGCAGCGAGCCCTCGGCAAAAGTGATGCGCTGCAATGCGGCTTTGACAAAGTCCGGCACTGGCACGAAGTTCTTGCGCAGGGCCTTGGGCAGATTGCGCACCAGCGCGATGCACTTGGCCTCGATCACTCCTGGCACTAGCCATTCCAGACGTTCGGACGGCAGCGCCGGCAACAACGGCGCCGGCACCCGCAAGGTCACGCCGTCACGGGGGTGATTGGGTTCAAAGTGGTAACTCAAGGCGAGCGCCAGATCCCCTAGGTGCAGGGTGTCTGGGTAATGTGCGGCGGTGACTTCACTGGCCTCACGGGCCAACACGTCTTCTTCGCGCATAACCAGCAATTGCGGGTCTTTCTGGCTGTGGATGCGATACCAGCTGTCGAAGGTCGCGGTCTGGTGAATATCGGCCGGCAGCCGCGCATCGTAGAAAGCGAACAGGGTTTCTTCGTCAGCGAGGATATCGCGACGGCGCGCCTTGGCTTCCAGCTCGTCGAGTTGTTCGAGCAGTTGCGTATTGGCAGTCAGGCACTTGGCTCGGGACTGGATTTCCCCGCGCACCAGCCCTTCGCGGATAAACAGTTCACGGGACAACACCGGTTCGATCGGCCCGTAATGCACTGGCCGCCGACCGACCACAATCAGCCCGAACAAGGTGATCTGCTCGAAGGCCACAACCTGCCCGCGCTTCTTCTCCCAATGGGGTTCGAAGTGGTTCTTCTTGATCAAATGCCCTGCCAGCGGCTCGATCCAGTCCGGCTCGATCTTGGCCACCATCCGTGCATAGAGCTTGGTGGTTTCGACCAGTTCGGCGGCCATCAGCCATTGCGGGCGTTTTTTACCAAGCCCCGATGATGGGTGAATCCAGAAGCGACGTTGACGGGCACCGAGGTAATCGCCGTCTTCGGTTTTCTGCCCGATCTGACTAAGTAAACCGGACAGCACGGCTTTGTGCAGTTTCGGGTAATCCGCCGGTTCTTTATTAAGGCTCAGTTGCATGTCGCGGCAGATCAAACTCAATTGCCGATGAGAATCGCGCCATTCGCGCAGACGCAGGTAATTCAGGAAATTTTTGCGGCACCAATTGCGCAGCGGACTGGCCGTCAGGGCTTGGCGTTGCTCTTCAAAACCACGCCACAGATTGACCAACCCGGCGAAGTCCGAGTCCACGTCTTTCCATTGCGCGTGAGCCTGATCGGCGGCTTGTTGACGCTCCGGCGGGCGCTCGCGCGGGTCCTGGATCGACATGGCGCTGGCGACGATCAAGACTTCCTGCAAGCTGCCCAATGTGGCGGCTTCCAGGAGCATGCGGCCCATGCGCGGGTCCACCGGCAGGCGTGCCAGTTGCCGACCGAGCGGTGTCAGCTGGCTCTCGCGATCGACCGCCGACAGCTCTTGCAGCAGGTTGAAACCGTCGCTGATGGCCTTGCCATCCGGCGGTTCGATAAACGGGAAATCAGTGATCTCGCCCAGGCGCAGATGCAGCATCTGCAAAATCACTGCAGCAAGGTTGGTGCGCAGAATTTCCGGATCGGTAAATTCCGGCCGCCCGATAAAGTCCTCTTCTGCGTACAAGCGAATGCAGATACCCGGCTCGACCCGTCCGCAACGGCCTTTACGCTGGTTGGCACTGGCCTGGGAGATGGCTTCGATCGGCAGGCGCTGGACCTTGGCGCGGTAACTGTAGCGGCTGATCCGCGCGGTACCGCTGTCGATCACGTAGCGAATGCCCGGCACCGTCAACGAAGTTTCCGCAACGTTGGTCGCCAGCACTACACGACGCCCCGGGTGAGACTGGAAAATCCGCTGCTGCTCGGCCGGCGACAGCCGTGCGTACAACGGCAGAATTTCGGTGTGTTTGAGTTGGGCCTTGCGCAGCATGTCTGCGGCGTCGCGAATTTCCCGCTCACCGGGCAGAAACACCAGCACATCGCCAGGGCTTCGGCGCTCACTGCGCTCATACGCGGCGATTTCGTCGAGGGTCGCGAGGATCGCCTGATCCACCGTCAAGTCTTCTTCGACGCGGTTGCCCTCTTCGTCCTGCTCAAGGGTCAGCGGGCGATACCAGGTGTCCACCGGAAAGGTCCGGCCGGAGACTTCGACAATCGGTGCATCGTTGAAGTGTTTGGAGAAACGCTCCAGATCGATGGTCGCCGAGGTGATGATGACTTTCAGGTCTGGGCGACGCGGCAGCAGGGTTTTCAGGTAACCGAGCAGGAAGTCGATGTTCAGGCTGCGTTCGTGGGCTTCGTCGACGATAATCGTGTCGTAGCGCTCGAGATAACGGTCGTTCTGGGTTTCCGCCAGCAGAATGCCGTCGGTCATCAGTTTGATCAGGGTGTTGGAATCGCTCTGATCCTCGAAACGCACCTGATAACCGACCAGCGCACCCAGCGGTGTCGCCAGTTCTTCGGCAACCCGGCTCGCTACGCTACGGGCAGCGATACGGCGCGGCTGGGTATGGCCGATCAGGCCATATTGGCCGCGACCGATTTCCAGGCAGATTTTCGGTAGCTGGGTGGTTTTACCCGAACCGGTTTCGCCAGCGATGATCAATACTTGATGCTTGAGCAGCGCCTCTTTGATTTCGTCACGCTTGGCAGCAATCGGCAGGCTGTCGTCATAACGAATCAGCGGCAGGCTGGCACGCCGCGCCACGACCCGATCACAGGACGCTTGCATGCGCGAAACCCACTGCGCCAGTTTGTCCTCGTCAGGCTTTTTACGCAGCTCAAGCAACTGCCGCCGCAGCCGGTGGCGGTCGGCAAGCATGGCGTGATCGAGGTTTTTCAGCAGTTGGTCGATAGCAGGCGATTCGTCAGTCATCAGGTACGCAAAAGTCGTCTAGTGGTGCAGAGGGCGGATTGTCGCAGATTTGGGGGTATTTGGCGTGTCAGGGAGGGCCACCCCTCACCCTCACCCTCTCCCCAGAGGGGCGAGGGGACTGACCGAGTCGTTGAATCGAACTACTGCGACCTGAAATATCGAGCCGAACTCAGGTTTTGAAAAGCCCCGGATCGGCTCCCTTTCCCCCTCTCCCCTCTGGGGAGAGGGCTGAGGTGAGGGGTGCACTCTGCAAACAGAATCTCTATCTCAACCCCACCGAACTTCCCTACTCGTTATCCCGACCCTTGCGCCGATACGGGAACACATCGATCACCTTGCCGGCGCGAATGGCCGCTTGCAGACCTTTCCAGTAGTCGGCGTTGTACAGCTCACCGTGCAGTTGATCGAACAACCGCCGCTGCCCGGCGTCGGCGAACAGGAATGGCGGGAACTCTTCCGGGAACACATCCCACGGCCCAATCGAGTACCACGGCTCCGAAGACATCTCATCTTCCGGGGTGCGCGGGGCCGGGATGTGGCGGAAGTTGGCTTCGGTCAGGTAGCAGATTTCGTCGTAGTCATAGAACACCACCCGGCCGTGACGGGTAACGCCGAAGTTCTTCAGCAGCATGTCGCCGGGGAAGATGTTCGCCGCCGCCAGTTGTTTGATCGCCAGACCGTAATCCTCCAGCGCCTCGCGAACCTGCGCGTCGTTGGCATTTTCCAGGTAGAGGTTCAGTGGAGTCATGCGCCGCTCGGTCCAGCAGTGGCGGATGAGCACCGTGTCACCATTGACCTCCACCGTTTTGGCCGCCACTTCCAGCAATTCGGCCAGGCACGCCGGGTCGAACTTGCTCAGCGGGAAACGGAAGTCGGCAAACTCTTGGGTATCGGCCATGCGCCCTACCCGGTCGACACTTTTCACCAAGCGATACTTCTCGATCACCGTCGCGCGGTCGACGTTCTTCGATGGCGAGAACCGGTCCTTGATGATTTTAAATACGGTGTTGAATCCCGGCAGGGTAAACACGCTCATGACCATACCGCGCACGCCCGGGGCCATGATGAACTGATCGTCGGTGTTGGCCAGGTGATTAATCAATGAGCGATAGAACTCGGACTTGCCGTGCTTGTAGAAACCGATCGAGGTGTACAGCTCGGCGATGTGCTTGCCCGGCAGAATGCGCTTGAGAAAGCCGATGAACTCGGCCGGCACCGGCACGTCGACCATGAAATACGAACGGGTGAAGGAGAAAATGATCGACACATCGGCTTCATCGGTGATCAGCGCATCGATCTGAATCCCGCGGCCTTCGCGGTGCAGAAAGGGGATCACCAACGGCCATTGGTCATCCTGGGTGTAGATGCGCCCCACCAGATACGCGCCCTTGTTGCGGTACAGCACCGAGGAAAACAACTCGACGCTCAGCTGCGGGTCCTTACAGACCCAGTCCGGCAGGTTTTCGCGCAACTGGGCTTCGAGCCGCCGCAGGTCGCCCGATAAATCGGCATAGGCCTCGCTGAAGCTGTAGTCGACGAATATCTGCTCGAGCATGCTCGACAGTTCGCCCTCAGGCTTATAGATGCGGGTTTGTGCAGCACGGGCCCGGCGCAGGCTCGGCCGGGTGGTGTGGATGAACATGCAGCCGTCGCTGATCAGGTCATGACTGAACAGCCCGCAGAAGGTCGAGTTGTACCAGGTCTCGGACAGCTCATCGTCAAAGCGCAGGTCGATCAGGCTGATGTAGGCGCTTTTCACCAATGGCCAGAATGTAACGTCCATCATTGCCTCGGCATCGAAGGCCTCGTGCAGCCGAGCGACTACTTCACTGACTTTATCTTCATAGAGGTTGATCCGCGCCGCGGAGGCAACTTGCGCCTCCTGCCATTGCGCCTGCTCGAAACGCGCGCGGGCGCCGTCGGTGATCTGACGGAAATGCTCGCGGTAATCGTCGAAGCCATCGAGGATCATTCGAGCGATATCGGCGGCTGGCCATTGCTGCGGCATGGTGAGACCTCTGCGGGAATTCGAAGACCCTGAGCTTAGCCAGTGAACCGGGTACAGGAGAAGCGTAATTTTCCGGCGATGAGGTATCAGCAGTGAGGTGGAACACTGGGAAAACGGAGTGTGGCATTTAGGAACAGCCCTACAGCCAGCGCTTGAGCGTCCCGTTAGGTTGAATGTCTTTCATCGAAAGTATGGAAGCTTTGATCATGTGTGGCTGTCCCCGCTGTAGCCCCCGCAAACTGACCCCAGACGACCTACGTCGCCAAGAGGCAGACATTCTCCGGTATAAAAAAGGACTGGCTCGCGATGAAGCCCGACGCAACGAACGCCCCCCACAGCCAGAAGCGAAGCCCGACACCCTGGGCTGTGTGTTCGCCAAAAGCTGCTCGTTGCCAGACGGTTTAATCAATCACAGCAACCCCGGTGGGTTCATCCCCGTAGAGTCGCTGACGCAGTACGTAGCCTTTGCAGTGTTGGGCAGCGGTTCAGCGACGACCGCCGCAGGCACGCCGTTAGCGTGGATTGGGGGTTCCAACAGCGCTACGGCGCTGACCAGCCGATTGGGGGGCACCTTGGCGATGGCACCGCCTGAACTAAATATTCTCGCCGCCGTGCTCATGCCGAACACGAACTTGCCTGATAGCGCGCTTTACACCCTCCATCAATACGCCACTCTGACCACCGCCAAAACACGAGTTCGGGTGAACCTTGAACGCCTCCCGGACGATTCAGTTCGCGCTTACGGGTTTTACACCGGCAAGAACAAAGACTGGGAAAACGTGCCGGTCGTCGCTGCTACAGCAGACGGCGAAAGATTTGTCGCCGAGCTGGGCCAGGGCATCAAGCTGATCTGGACACCCGCCTGCGACCCCAGCGCCACGGCAAAAATACCTGTCCTTAACGACGCGTCACCGCTTCCTCCCGTTTGGGTGTATCCCCCAACGGACACCGCCAATAAGATTCTGGTTAACCCGGTGCATCCACCGGAGTACCAGGACGCGATTGTCTGGTTTCCCCAAACCGATATCCCGCCGTTCTATATAGCCTTCAGTGTCCGCAAAGCTCAGAAGAGCTGCTCTCATCCTGACATGATGGAAGAATTGGCCAGCTACATTGCCGGGGAGATGAATCACAATATCAATCATCCGTCAGTGCTGAAGATGAGGAAACTCAACAGCTATGACACTGCGATAGAAACAAAGAAGTACATGGATTTGCCTTGGTACGCGATGGCTGGGGCGACCATCCCTCAAACCATTGCTAATGCGAACGCAACGGCAGCACTCGCATTGTGGACGGAGCGTGTCGGTCAAAATCGCCCATGGGATCACAAGCCGAAGATACGCGCCCTGTTTGGTGGAGATGTACGGCACAAACAGGGCGCGTATGACTACTTCTACGACATTTGGTCCAACATCCACTACGGCTATGTCGGTATGGCAAGCGGGCTTTCTGAAAGCGTCCTTCTGGATGGAGCTGGGGGCGAGCAGATTGTCTCGGATTTAGTACGAAAGGTTGAAGAGTTAATATTCGTACCCGAAGAGAATAGAAAGCTCCTTGGACCTCATCGTTCAACAGACATTGACGGGCTGCGGGCGTGGGACGACGCCCCGGATCGCATTTCAATTAGTATTGGCACGAAACTCTATGGCCAACATCCCAATGGGGGCATTACAGCAAAAATGATCATGGCCGAAGTGCTTGCAGTCACACCTGAAAAATGGGGAGAAGGCGCCCGTGCCCATAAATGCAAAAGGAATTAAAGCCAGACACATACTCGGGGCTCTCTTTTTTTTCCCTCTGCTGTTCTGGTATATAGCGACCCCCGTCGTAACTGTCCATTACTCCAAAGAGGGGAAAGAAGAACTCCGATACATTTGGAATACACAACACAGTATTTATAGAGAAAGAATGCTCCCGGGACAAACAACGTTTGACCTCGGGCACATATTCCCCAATGAAGAGTTCTTTATGATGTTTGACTGGTGGACTGAAGGTGACCTTAGGCATTGCGTATATGTCACGCCAAAATGGTCGAGAACAGAAATCTATTTGGATGCGAACGGTGATATTGACACCAGCAAAACAGCGCCTACCGACGCTGCCCGTTTGAAGCAATGTCCATGGGACAGCTCCAAACTTTTCAGTCATTAGGGAAGGTCTGAACTAGCCAGCGATTTTTGATATCCTCTTTGTTTGAGGTTCAAAAAACGCTGGCCTGGTCGAAAATCAGACTATCCCTATGGCGTTGAATTTTCGGTTGCCAGACACAAGGCGCTCAGCAACACTCTCGCCCCCATAAAGGAAGGAGTGTCCCGTGAGCCCCGTCGATATTTTTCGTTTACTGTCGCTGGCGGCCATCTGGGGCGCTAGCTTCCTGTTCATGCGCATCATCGCCCCGGTAATTGGCACTATCCCCACCGCTTTCTTCCGTGTATCGATTGCCGCCACCGGGTTGCTGGTGATCCTGGCGCTGATGCGTATCAGCTGGGATTTTCGCGGAAAGTTCAAGACGGTGCTGCTGCTCGGGGTAATCAACTCGGGGATTCCAGCCACCATGTATTCGGTGGCAGCCCAAGTGCTGCCGGCCGGTTACTCGGCGATTTTCAACGCAACTACGCCGTTGATGGGTGTGTTGATTGGTGGTGTGTTCTTCAGTGAAAAACTCAGCCCGTCGAAGATTGCCGGCGTTTGCCTTGGGTTGTTCGGGGTCGGCATTCTAACCCGCGCAGGTCCCGTGGCCTTCGACATGGAACTGCTGATGGGCGCCCTCGCCTGCCTCCTCGCGACCACCTGCTACGGCTTCGCCGGTTTCCTTGCCCGCCGCTGGCTCGATCAGCAAGGCGGGCTGGACAGTCGCCTCTCGGCGTTGGGCAGCATGCTTGGCGCGACGCTGTTTCTGTTGCCGCTGTTCAGTTACAGCGCCATCAACCAGCCGCCTGCAAGCTGGGGTGGCTGGAGCGTCTGGTTGTCACTGCTGGGGTTGGGCCTGGTTTGCACAGCCTTTGCGTACATCCTGTATTTCCGATTGCTCAGCTCGATTGGTCCGGTCAAATCAATGACCGTGACCTTTATGATCCCGCCGTTTGGCGTGTTGTGGGGCGCGCTGTTCCTCGATGAACCGTTGTCCATGGCGCATGTGTATGGCGGGGTTTTGATTGCAGGGGCGTTGTGGTTGGTGCTTAAGCCGACGGTGGTGAAGGTATCGAGTTTGGCTGCCCGGTAGGGCCCAAAAAATCGTACGAACGCGACAATCTCATCTGCACAGCAAACCTGTTGGTAATCTCACCCCGCCGCCATCCGCATCCGCCGAGCCTTTAACCCGGCCATCAACGATGGCCCGAGGGCCACCAGTGCCGAGCCGAGCACCACCAGCACCGCGCCGCCGTAACCCAGGCCATTGATTTGCTCGGCGTGCACGTACTCAGGCCACAGTCTGGCCGCCAGCGCCACCGAAGCGAAGGTCACCAGCGGCGTGATGGCCAGCGTCGCACTGACCCGCGAGGCCTCCCAATGTGCCAGCGCTTCGGCAAAAGCACCGTAGGCGATCAGAGTATTCAAACAGCAACCGAGCAGCAGCCAGCCTTGCAGCGGACTCAATTCCAGTGCCTCCAGCGGATGCACCCAAGGCGTCAGCAATAACGCGCAAAACAGGTAGATCACCATCATTATCTGGAATGAATTCCACACCGTGAGCAGTTGCTTCTGACCCAGGGCATAAAAGGTCCAGACCGTCGACGCCGCCAGAACCAGCAAGACGCCAGCGGTGTAATCACTCAACGACGTCAGCAGCTCACTCAACCGCTGATTGAAAAACAGCCCGAAGCCGATCAAAAGCACCAGCAACCCAACCCCTTGCCCCAGGCTGAAACGTTCCTTGAAAACAAACAAACTGGCGATCAGCAGCAGGATCGGTCCCATCTGCACCACCAACTGCGCCGTGCCCGGGCTGAGCAGGTTCAGGCCCATCAGGTACAGCACGTAGTTGCCGACCAGCCCGAGGACCGCCATCAACACCAGCCAGCCACCCCGTGGGCCAAGCGCTCGCCAGCTCGGCAAACGCCTTACCGCAGCCAGATAAATGAACAGCAACCCACCGGACACTATTAGTCGAAACCAGGTCACTGTGACCGGGTCCATAACCAACAGCACTTGCTTGAGTTTGATCGGCAAGATCCCCCACAGCAGTGCGGTCAGCAAGGCCAGTAATAATCCATAAACCCAGCGACCGGACGAAATGTGCATGAAAACCCCAAAACCAGACGGCGAGAAAACCATTCTAGGCCTGGATCGTCCCGCTACACAGTTACAGTTTGGAACCGGCCGCTAATGAGACTGTGCTGGTCGCAACGTTAAATTGGCGATATGCGATTGCTCGCGATGGCTATTGGAAGAGCGACATCCTCCCTTCTGAGTTAACGCACCGCTTCAAACAACCCCGTCGCCCCCATCCCGCCACCTACGCACATGGTCACAACGCCGTAGCGCAGATTGCGCCGTTGCAGTTCGCGCACCAGGTGCCCGACCTGACGTGAGCCGGTCATGCCGAATGGGTGACCGATAGAGATCGAGCCGCCGTTGACGTTGTATTTTTCGTTATCGATTTCCAGCCGATTACGGCTGTACAGACACTGCGAGGCGAAGGCTTCGTTAAGTTCCCAGAGGTCAATATCGGCCACCTGCAAACCCTTGGCCTTCAGCAGCTTGGGCACCGAGAACACCGGACCGATGCCCATCTCGTCCGGCTCGCAGCCGGCGACTACGAAACCACGGAAAAACGCTCGGGGTTTGAGGCCTAGCTCCAGAGCTTTTTCCAGGCTCATCACCAAGGTCATCGACGCGCCATCGGACAGCTGCGAGGAGTTGCCCGCGGTCACCGAACCGTCTTCAGCGAACACCGGCTTCAACCCGGCCAGGCTTTGCAGGGTGGTGTCCGGACGGTTGCACTCATCACGGTCGACGATACCTTCCAGGATCTGTACCTGCCCGGTGGTTTTGTCTTCGACGTTGTATTTAACCGCCATTGGCACGATTTCATCGTCGAACAACCCCGCGGCCTGGGCCTGAGCGGTACGCTGCTGGCTTTGCAAGGCGTACAGGTCCTGTTCTTCGCGGCTGACGCCATAGCGCCGGGCAACGATTTCGGCAGTCTGGCCCATGGGGAAATAAATGCCCGGCACCTGCTCCTTGAGCAGCGGGTTGATCAGGTTGTCAGTGTTGACGCTTTTCATGGTCAGGCTGATGGACTCGACGCCACCAGCAATGATGATGTCGCTGCAACCGGAAGCGATCTGGTTGGCGGCAATGGCAATCGCCTGCAAACCCGAAGAGCAAAAGCGGTTGAGGGTCATGCCGGCGGTACCGGTACCCAGTTTCGATAACACCGCGACATTGCGGCCGATGTTGTAACCCTGGGCCCCTTCGTTGGAACCTGCACCAACGATGCAATCCTCAACACTGGCCGGGTCGATGCCGTTGCGGGTCAGCAGCGCATTGACGCAATGGGCAGCCATGTCATCCGGACGGGTCTGGTTGAACTTGCCACGAAAGGATTTGGCCAGGCCAGTCCGCACGCTATCGACGATCACCACTTCACGCATGGCATACCTCATTGTTGTTGTCGGCTGAAAGTAGGGGGTGTGTCATCACTTATTTCCCGCGCCGCGCCGGAGTCTGCTGTTGCGCAGGGCAAGGCGCGAGGAACGCGGTTTGGTCGTTTCAAATAAGCTCCGAGTAACGCAGCCCTGCACAACAGCAGACCCGGCCCTTCGGGTTGTGTCTGAAAGCGGGCCATGCTGTGTTGCAGTCCTTGGCAAGGAAACGACCCTTACCTGCGGACTGCGCCTTGCCTGGCCCGCTTTCAGACGACAACGCGGCGTGGGAAATAAGTGATGACACACCCCAGCATAAATCCACCCTATTACCGACCGCGACAATCATTCACCCCGCGTATGCGTAACCATCGGCTTACTGCTTGTTCTTTTTGGCCTTCTTATCGGACTTCTCGAAGGCCTCCTCCAATGCCCGATTGATGGTGCGCAATACTTTGACCCGGGCCCAGCGTTTGTCGTTGGCCTCCACCAGCGTCCAGGGCGAAACCTCGGTGCTGGTGCGGTCGACCATGTCGCAGACGGCGGCGCGGTAGTCATCCCATTTGTCGCGGTTGCGCCAGTCGTCTTCGGTGATCTTGAAACGTTTGAAGGGGATTTCTTCGCGGGCCTGGAAGCGCTCCAGCTGGGTTTGCTTGTCGATGGCCAGCCAGAACTTCACCACGATCACACGGGAATCGCTGATCTGCTCTTCAAAGTCATTAATCTCGGCGTAAGCGCGCATCCAGTCCGCCGTACTGCAAAAGCCTTCGATCCGTTCCACCAGCACCCGACCGTACCAGGAGCGGTCAAACACAGTGAATTTGCCTCGCGCCGGAAGGTGTCGCCAAAACCGCCAAAGGTAAGGCTGAGCGCGTTCTTCTTCAGTCGGCGCGGCGATCGGCACGATGCTGTATTGACGTGGATCGAGTGCCGCTGCCACTCGCCGGATCGCCCCGCCCTTGCCCGCCGCATCATTACCTTCGAACACCGCCACCAGCGCGTGCCTGCGCATGCGTTTGTCGCGCATCAAGCCAGAGAACCGCGCCTGCTCGGTAATCAGTTGCTCTTCGTAGTCTTCTTTATCCAGACACTGGGTCATGTCCAGGCTGCCGATCAGGCTGAGCTGATCGACGCTTGCCGACAAGGGCGCGGCGTTGACCACGTCGGGTTTGATCTTGGGTCGACTCAAGGCATTTTGCAGACCTTCGAGCAAAATCTTCCCAACCGTCAGGCTACGATAATGCGCATCGACACCTTCGATCACATGCCAGGGCGCGTAGTCACGACTGGTGCGACGCATCACCCTCTCGCCGAAGCGTACAAACTTGTCGTAGGTTTGCGATTGCTGCCAGTCCAGCGGGCTAATACGCCAGCTGTGCAGCGGATCATCTTGCAAAACTTTGAGACGGGTTTTCATCTGTTTCTTAGATAGGTGAAACCAGAACTTGAAGATCAGCGCGCCTTCGTCGCAGAGCATTTTTTCAAAACGCTCTGCCTGGTTGATCGCCTGGTCCAGCACCGCGTCCTTGAACAGCCCATGAACCCGGCCCTGCAACATCTGGCTGTACCAATTGCCGAAAAAAATCCCCATCCGCCCCTTGGCCGGCAGCATTCGCCAATAACGCCAGGCAGGCGGGCGGGCCAGTTCTTCATCGGTCTGCTGATCGAACGTGCGGACCTCGATCAATCGCGGGTCCATCCATTCGTTGAGCAACTTGACGGTCTCGCCCTTGCCAGCCCCCTCGATGCCGTTGATCAATACGATGACCGGAAAGCGCCCTTGCTGCTTTAGATCGAACTGGGCTTCGAGCAAGGCTTCACGCAGGGCCGGCACTTCGGCATCAAAGGTTTCTTTGTCGATGGCGTGACCGATTTCAGCGGATTCGAACATGGGCGGCTCCCTTCCAAGATTGAGCAAGACTAGCGGATTGGGCAAAGGTTTGTCTGAGCGATGCAGCAGGCGTTGCCATGGATCAATGCCTGTTGCAGCGATCAGCTAGAATGGCCGCCTTGCCGTTGCCGAGCCGAACATGATCACTGAATTGCCCCACGCCCAGATTGACTGGGATGACCAAGGCCGTCCGCGCTCGCGAGTGTTTGACGATGTGTATTTCTCCGACCGGTCCGGCCTTGAAGAGACCCGCTACGTGTTCATAGAACAGAACCGTTTGAGCGAGCGCTTTGCCGCGTTACCGGCGGGTGGGCGACTGGTCATCGGGGAAACCGGTTTCGGCACCGGATTGAATTTTCTCTGTGCCTGGCAGTTGTTCGAACAAGAAGCCGTGGCCGGTGCGCGGTTGCATTTTGTCAGCGTGGAAAAATACCCGCTGAGCCACTCCGACCTGCAACGCGCCCTCGCCCTCTGGCCTGAGCTCAAGCCTTTTGCCGACCAGCTTCTGGCGCAATACGTCGCCATCCATCAAGGCTTCCAGCGCTTGATGCTCGACGGCGGGCGGGTGACGTTGACCTTGCTGATCGGCGACGCGCTGGAGCAACTGCCGCAACTGGACGCGCAGATCGATGCCTGGTTTCTCGACGGCTTCGCCCCGGCGAAAAACCCGGACATGTGGACGCCCGAACTGTTTGCCGAGCTCGCCCGCCTGGCAGCCCCCGGTTCGACCATCAGCACCTTTACCAGCACCGGCTGGATGCGGCGCCTGCTCAATGCGGCCGGTTTCAAGATGCGCCGTACGCCGGGGATCGGCCATAAATGGGAAATCCTGCGTGGCGAATTCCTCGGCTGGCCTGAAGACGTGCCGACGCCGGTTGCGACCAAGCCGTGGTTCGCCCGTCCTGACCAGCACATTGCCGAGCGTCGAGCCTTGGTGATCGGCGGCGGGCTGGCCGGTTGTGCCAGCGCCGCAAGCCTTGCTGCGCGCGGTTGGCAGGTCAGTCTTCTGGAACGCCATGGCGACCTGGCCCAAGAGGCTTCGGGCAATCCGCAAGGGGTGCTCTATCTCAAACTGTCGGCCCATGGCACCGCGTTATCGCAGTTGATCGTCAGTGGTTTCGGGTACACCCGACGCATGCTCGAACACCTGCAGCGCGGTATCGATTGGGACGCCTGCGGTGTGCTGCAACTGGCCTTCAACGCCAAGGAAGCCGAGCGCCAGGCTCAGCTTGCGGCAGCTTTTCCGCCCGACCTGTTGCACCTGCTGGATCAGCCGCAAGCGCAGGCTCAGGCGGGTATCGCCCTTGCCCATGGCGGCCTGTTCTTTCCCGACGGTGGCTGGGTGCATCCGCCCGCTGTGTGTCAGTGGCAAGCGGCGCATCCGACGATTGAAGTGCTGCCCCATCACGATGCGCTGGAACTGCGCAAGGTCGATGACCAATGGCAAGTCTGGGGCGGCTCAACGTTGCTGGCTTCAGCACCCGTGGTCATTCTGGCCGGTGCGGCAGAGATCAAGCGCTTTGCGGCAAGCGCCGAGCTGCCACTCAAACGCATTCGCGGGCAAATCACACGCCTTACACAAACACCTGAAAGCGCGAGCCTGACCACCGTGGTCTGCGCCGAAGGGTATGTGGCCCCCGCCCGGCTGGGCGAACACACCTTAGGCGCCAGCTTTGATTTCAAGAGCGATGACCTGACCCCGACCACGGCCGAGCACGCAGGCAATCTGGAGCTACTGAAAGAAATCTCGACTGATTTGGTTAGCCGCTTGCACGCCGAACAGCTGGACCCGGAGCAGCTTCAAGGTCGCGCGGCGTTTCGTTGCACCAGCCCCGACTACTTGCCCATCGTCGGCCCGTTGGCGGATCACCAAGCCTTTACCCAAACCTACACCGCGCTGAGCAAGGACGCCCGGCAAGTGCCAGACATCCGTTGCCCGTGGCTGGACGGTTTATACGTCAACAGCGGCCATGGCTCTCGCGGCCTGATCACCGCCCCGCTGTCCGGCGAACTGCTCGCCGCCTGGCTGGACAACGAACCGTTGCCACTGCCCAGAAGCGTGGCCGAGGCCTGTCACCCGAATCGCTTTGCCTTGCGTCAATTGATTCGCGGTAAGGCCTGATGCCGGTGAGTAAACGCGACGACTTTCGAGTGCTGCTAACACGGCCGGCCCGGAAATCGAGTCTGAAAGAGTCGATGATCGCGCAGAGCCAGGCACAGCAAGGGGGAGCAAGCTCCCCCTTCAGTTTTCCTCAGACACTAGTGACGCTCCCGCAGGGGGACGATCAACGATCAAAAGATCGCAGCCTGCGGCAGCTCTACTGGCTGCGCAGGCCCAAGACCAGTAGCATCGCCGGGATTGTTTACCTGAGGTCTCTATGCTGATTCCCTATGACCAACTTGAAGTCGACACCCTGACCCGTCTGATCGAAGACTTCGTCACCCGTGACGGCACCGACAATGGCGACGAAACTCCGTTGGAAACCCGCGTGCTGCGGGTTCGCCAGGCGTTGACCAAAGGTCAGGCGCTGATTGTCTTCGATCCGGACAGCCAGCAATGCCAGTTGATGCTCAAACACGACGTGCCCAAAGAGCTGTTTGATTGATGCTATCAGCTGCGTTTGGTTTGCCCCGTTCGCGCCAGGATGCGCTCGTAGAGATCGGCCCGGTGCACCCCGACCGCTTTGGGCGCCTCGATACCGAAGCGGACATTATTTCCGCTCACGGAGAGTATGCGTATGGAGATATTGTCACCGATGGAAATCAACTCGCCCACAACGCGGCTTAATACGAACATGGCTCTAGTCCTTTAGGGTTACCGGACGTTGAAGATGCCCGCAGTGTCGACTGCCCGCAATGCGCCAACATCAAATCAGTCTTGCCCTACGGCACAATCAGATATGCCCTACAAAAGACTCTTTCAAGCCTTAATTTTCACCGCTGTTTAAACCGCCCTTCGCTTGAGCAAACCTTTTCCTACACCCGCGCAGACCCTTCATCGGCGCTCGCGGGAAGATTTCAGACGCTGGAAAAGCGTGGGCCAAACAGAATGATGCTCGCACCGATCACGCACAGGACCACGCCCAGCCAGTCTGAACTCAAGGGACGAATCCGCTCGACTACGCCCAACCAGCCGATAGACGCAATAATGTAGATGCCGCCGTAAGCCGCATAGGCGCGGCCAGCGTAGGTTGCTTCAACCTTGGTCAACAGCACTGCGAAGAGGGTCAGACTCAGTAACGCCGGGGCGATCCACCAGACACTTTTACCCTGGCGTAGCCACATCCAGAACGCGTAGCAACCGGCGATTTCAAACAGCGCCGCGAGAAAAAACCACAGGTAGTTGAGCATGCAACGGTCTCGTCAAGGTTGCCAGAATTGGCAACCCTAACGATGCAGCTTCCCATGAGCAAGTTCAGCTGGTGGCTTGCTTGGCCTTGGCGCGCATCTTGTCGGCCATCAAGGTCATCTCGTTGTAGAGCAACTGCGGGTTCTTCTGCTTCAGCGCCCAAGCCATGCGGCCCTGTTCGTGGGGCAGAATCATGAATTCACCTTCGGCGACCTGTTGGTAGATGTAGTCGGCGATGTCGCTGGCGCTGATCGGAGAGCTTTCCAGTAGCTTGCCGACCTGGGCTTTCATAGCGGGTGTCGGGCCACGAAAGGAATCCAGAAGGTTAGTCTGGAAAAACGACGGACAGACCACGTGCACAGCGATTTCCTGATGCGCCAATTCAATCAACAGGCTCTCGGATAACGCCACCACCCCGGCCTTGGCCACGTTGTAGTTGCTCATCGCTGGGCCTTGCATCAAGGCCGCCATCGAGGCGATGTTGATGATCTTGCCTTTGCTTTTTTCCAGCAGCGGCAAGAAGGCCTTGCAGCCTTTGACTACACCCATCAGGTTGATCGCGATCTGCCAGTCCCAGTCTTCGAGGGACAGTTCACTAAAGAAACCGCCCGAGGCCACACCCGCGTTATTGACGATGACATCGATGCCACCCAGCTTCACTTCGCAGGCTTGGGCAAACGCGGTCAGTTGGCTGTAGTCGCGCACATCACAACGCTGAACAAAGCCATCGCCTCCGGCTTCACGCACCCGTTTCAGGGTCTCTTGCAAACCCGCTTCGCTGACATCTGACAAGGCCAGCTGCCAACCTTCGCGGGCCCAGCGCAGAGCGATTTCACGACCCAGGCCGGATCCGGCGCCGGTGATCATCATGCGATTTTGCATAGGGAGTTGCCTTGTTGTTCTGAGGAAGATAAGCCGCAGTGTAGCGAAGGACTTTCCTCTACCCACGCACCATCAGAATGCTGAATGCCCCAGGCAAACTTAAGCCCAGTACACGTTCAGTTGGGTAGTAGGAACAGGGAGACACCTAGTCCTTGTCCGCGAAGACGCCGGGGTCGCGCTCGACTAACGCGGTCTGACTTACGAACTTCCTGGTGAACTAAAAGAAATAAGCCAAGCACCGAAGCACATTAAAAAAACTGGAATTATCTGCCGTCCCCCAGAGTCGGAGACTTTAAGCGGCTCGTTTTTTCGTACTCGATCTTGTCGTTAAAACCGCTACGGCCTTTCCAGAACATACCCAAAAGGAAATCGACATGGGCACCATTCTTCTCGTTATTCTGATCCTTCTGCTGGTGGGTGGCCTGCCGGTATTCCCGCACTCCAGAAGTTGGGGTTATGGTCCGTCCGGTATCATCGGTGTAGTCCTGGTGGTGCTGTTGATCCTTCTGTTGCTCGGCAAAATTTAACGCTCTGCACATATTCAAGGCTGCAAAAAAAAAGAGGCCCTCATGGGCTAATGCCGATCAGTTAAGCGAACGCTGTGCCCTTGTAGGAGCAGCCGGTCGACGCTCGATTGCTCGCGATGGACGTTAACGATAACGCGTGTTTTCTGAATAAACGCGTCGCCCTTGAGTCCATCGCGAGCAAGCTCGCTCCTACAAGAGACCTCATTTCCTTAACTGACTGGCATTACCCCTAGGGGCCTCTTTTTTATTGAACCAAAACCTTAGTCCGGCTTGCCATCGACAACGCCTGCGGTGTTATCGATCAGGCTCTTGGTAGCGGTCTGTATGAACGCTCCCAATTTCTGCTGGAGGTCAGCTTCATCCGGCGAGTCCGGGATCACCTGACCTCCAGGGTTGGCCCCTAACTGGTACTGCCAGACCTTGGCCGGCATATCTTTGGGCTGTACCAGAATATGGTCGCCATTGATGATCGCGACAGTCGGTTCGCCGCCCGACGGTTTGATGACACCAATGCCCTTGTCGCCTTCCGGCAGGTTGAGCAAGTCACGCCCCCAGCATTGCTGGCGGAACTCACCACCGACACGGCCCATGATGGTTGGCACGATATCAATCTGAGTACCCACGATATCGCTACGCTTGCCGAACTTTTCCTGGATGCCCGGAGCGATCATCAGCATCGGTACGTTGAAACGCCCCAAGTCCATCTCGGTGATCTGCTGATCGTTACCAAATCCGTGGTCACCCACAATGACAAACAAGGTTTCTTTGAAATATGGTTCTTTACGCGCTTTTTCGAAGAACTGGCCCAAAGCCCAGTCGGCGTAGCGCATGGCAGTCAAGTGCTCGTTCAATGTGCCGCTGTCCGTGACCTTGTCGACTGGCAATGGAGTCGGCAATGCATACGGGGTGTGGTTGGACAGGGTTTGCAGCAACGCGTAGAACGGCTTTTTGCCTTCGCGTTTCTTCAGTTCTTCGAGGCCACGATTGAACATGTCCTGATCGGAAACACCCCACGTCGGATCGGAGAACACCGGGTCGATGAAGTCGTTACGACCAATGAAGTTGGTCATGCCCTGATTGCCGAAGAAGCCTGACTGGTTGTCCCAGGCAAAGTCACCGTTATAGACGTACACATCGTCGTATTTACGAGCACTGAGCAGTTGTGGCAGGCCAGACAGCTTGTGGCTGCCTTCCGGGGTTTGCATCAGGTACTCGAAGCCCGGCAGGTTAGGGAAGCAAGCCATGGTTGCGAACATACCCTGGTGGGTATGGGTACCGTTTGAGAAGAAACGGTCAAACAAAAGGCCTTCTTTCGACAGATTATCGAAGTACGGCGTGATATTGCCGGGACGACCCAGCGCGCCCACCGAATGACCGGCGAAGCTTTCCATCAGAATGACCACGACGTTTTTGATCGGCAGGGTATTTGCCTCTGGCGGCGTGGTATCGCGACGCATGGCGGCAATATCAGCCTCGACCAGCTTGTCGTTGACTGTCAGCAACATGTCGCGCACGGTCTGCTGAGCCAATGGCTGAGCCAGAGTGGGCTTCCAGATATTGGAACGATCATCGGAAAAACGGCTCTGCGCCGCGTTGATCAGCGACAACGAGCCGTTAAGGCCCAACTGGTTGGCAAAGTTGGAGTTGGTGGTGTAAGCGTCACCCCAACGCAGTGGCGGGCCTTGACGCAAGGTGCCACGGGCAGCCACGACACAGATCAGCAGACACACCACGAATACAACGATGCGGGCGTACCACGGGGCGACTTGACGAGCGCCGATGCTGCCACCACTGAACGGGCCACGTGGCCGGGTCGCACGGTCAGCGCCCTTGAACGCCAGGCTCAACAACCAGGTGCCAACGGCCCAGGCCAACAGATAGCGAACCACCGGAAAGCCGTACCAGAGCATGCTCATCACGGTTTTCGGGTCTTCCTTCACATACTGGAAGACCAGCCCGTTAAGGCGCTGGTGAAATTCGCGATAGAAGTCCATCTCCATCAGGCCGAGGAACAGAGCGATGCTCGAGACGATGGTCAGCCAGAAACGGAATAAACCGCGGGCGGCCATAACCCGGGCGCTGAACAGTGCCAGCAGCAGCGGGATAATGAGGTAGACCACCAGACGCACGTCAAAACGCAGACCGTTGGCAAAGGATTCGAGGAAGGTCGAGGCCGGGGTGTCGAGGATCATCTCCCGGTTATAAACCAGCAGCGCCAAGCGCAGCAGGGAGAGCATCACCATCATGACGAAAGCGCAGAGCAGTGTATAAGCCAGATGCGATTTGACGGTCGGTTGCAGCAAGCGACTTGAAGCTCGCTGCTGACTCAGGGCGTCCGGGTTTGCCATGTCGTTTTAGGACCCATTGAAAGTTGAAGTTTCATAAATGCAGCTGCGCCCCGCCTCTTATAACCGTTACGTGTCTGTATCGGCTGCGGGGGATTACGCGATGCGTAAATGTTGCACGATCACTCGCGGCATTGCCATTTATTACTGGCATGCACCCCCAACCCAGTCTTCCAAGGCTCTGGAATAAGGGGCTGTATAAGAAGGTTGAGCGCGGAAAATAAAGTGTGCGAATTGTCTTGGAGCGGTTGTGAAAATTTCGTTCAACGCATATTTAGATACACAAAAAAGGGCCTTGCGGCTAATGCCTGTCAGTTAAGCGAACGCTGCGCTTTTGTAGGAGCAGCCGGTCGACGCTCGATTGCTCGCGATGGACGTTAACGATAACGCGTATTTTCTGAATAAACGCGTCGCCCTTGAGTCCATCGCGAGCAAGCTCGCTCCTGCAGAGACCTCATTTCCTTAACTGACTGGCATTAGCCTTGCGGCCCTTTTATCAACACTAATGCTTAGTCATTGCTCGGTTTGTTAACCGCCTGCAATACATATTGCGGCAACGCGAACGCGCCGATATGAATCTCAGGGTTGTAGTAGCGAGTGATAATGCCGCTGCCAGCAAAGCGCTGACGCAAGGTCTCGCGGGACAATTTGCGGTAAGCAGTGTTAGTCGCGCCCCAAGCGAAGGTCATCGCACCACCGATGTAGGTCGGCACCGCCGCCTGATAAAAGTGCCAGTCCGGGAACAGGCTACGCATGCGGCCTGCTGTGGTTTGCACTTCGCTCAGTTGCATGAACGGCGTGCCATTCTGGGTTACCAGAATGCCACCCTCGTTCAAGCAACGGCGGCACGCCTGATAGAAGTTTTCCGAGAACAGTACTTCGCCCGGGCCGATCGGGTCGGTGGAGTCGGAAATGATCACGTCGAACTTCTCTTCGGTGGTCGCGACGAAACGCATACCGTCGTCGATCACCAGGTTCAGCCGCGGATCATCGAACGCACCCTTGGAGTGGTTCGGCAGGAATTCTTTGCACATCTCGACCACGGTGCCGTCGATCTCGACCATGGTGATGTGTTCGATGCTGCGGTGTTTGGCCACTTCACGCAGCATGCCACCGTCACCACCACCGATGATCAGCACGCGCTTGGCGGTGCCGTGGGCCAGGATCGGTACGTGGGTGAGCATCTCGTGGTAGATGAACTCGTCGGCTTCGGTGGTCTGAATCACCCCGTCCAGCGCCATCACTCGACCCATGCGCGGGTTCTCGAAGATCACCAGATGCTGGTGTTCGGTGCGCACTTCATGCAGCAGTTTTTCCATGCGAAAACGCTGGCCGTAGCCTTCGTAGAGGGTTTCCAGGTACTCGCTGTTCTTGGTAGTGCTCATGGGTAAGTCCCCCGGTGAATGCTGGTGGCAACGGACGGTTACCCGCCCATGATGGTCAATCGTCGGCACGGGTGTCGGCGATTGACCAAGGAAAGGCGCGCATTCTACGTCGCCGAACATGACAGGTCGAACCTTCTGGCTCTATCTTTGTGCGTGACCCTCTCCTGGAGCCCACCAGATGTTTTACCGCTATCACCCCAGCCCCATCGGGCCGTTGCTGCTGGCTGGCGATGAACAGGGGCTGCGCCAGCTGTACATGGACATCCAACAACACTGGACGCCACCGGAGCAATGGTTCTGCGCCGGCAATGAGCTCGATACCGTCTGTCGGCAACTGGATGAGTATTTCGAGGGTAAGCGTGAGTGTTTCGATGTACGTCTGGCGCCCCTGGGCACGCAATTCCAGAAAACAGTGTGGCGAGCTCTGCTGCAAATCCCTTTTGGACATACCTGGAGCTACGGCGAACTGGCCATGCATATCGGCAATCCGAAAGCCGTACGTGCAGTCGGTACCGCCAATGGCGCCAACCCGATATCGATCATCATTCCCTGTCATCGAGTGATCGGCAGCAACGGTACCCTCGTCGGCTATGGTGGCGGACTGGAACGCAAGCAGATGCTGCTGCAGCTCGAGGGATCGTGGTTGATTTGATGCGCAACCGTTATAGCCGCATATTTCCCCGCGGCCCGGCGATGGCCCAGATGATCAGGCCCAGTACTGGCAGCAAGATAATCAGCAACACCCAGATGATCTTCATCCCGGTTTCGGCGCCGCTTTTAAGGACGTTGATGATCGCCCAGATATCCAGCGCAAGGACAATCAGCCCGACCAGCCCATTAAAGGTGGAACCCATGATGTAGCTCCTAAGTGATAGTTCGCACCCTTAGGATAGTCGGACTTGATATGGGTTCCGTTTTATTACGCTTAGACGTGAATCGCCACCCGCAGTGCTTCCAGGGATGGCGCGGCGTTGATACCGACTTCGGCACACAGCTCCAGCACCCGTGGCACGTCGTTGCCATACACCAGCACCGTCTGAATCTCGTCATCGAGCAATTGGCTGAAGTTCATCAGCACATAACCGCCGTTTTCAGGGTTCATGCTGCTCAGCTGGATCTGGATGCGGTTGAGCGCAGTCAATGCCTCGACTTTGGCGAGCTGTTTGGGTTTGATATTGAACGTCACGCCCGGCCCGAAGGAATCGACGATCTGGGCGAACAGGTCCATGTAGGTATCGGCCTGGAACAACACGGTTTCCGGCAGGCTGCCGACTACGATCCACTCACCCAGCGGGATCGGAAAGGTGTCGTCGTAGTTGATGTCCGGATTGGCCGCCAGGAAAGCGTCCGCGTCGGCGTAGGCCTGCGCGGCTTCGTCGGCGATACGCGCCACTTCATCGTCGTCCATGCACCCGGAGCTGATTTTGCTGATGAGTTCGACGAGAGTGGTTTTCATGGGTGGATCCTGTAGCGAGGGAAATTTAAGGGGGCGAAGGATAGCGCATTCAGGGGCAAACCTGTGTAGCAGCTGCCGCCAGGCTGCGTCCGGCCGCGCAGCGGTCGTAAAATCAGGCACTGCGGTTTTGCAGGTTAACCGAGGACGCCGGATTTACGACCGCTGCGCCCGAACGCGGACCGAGCCGGACGCAGGCTTCGCCAGCTGCTACGGACAGCGTGGAAACTCTCAGCCCAACAACTTCTGCAATTGCGCCGTGGTGTCTGCTGCACCCATGGTTTTTGCGGCGTCCAGCGCAGACACGCCATTGGCGTCCTTGGCCTTTGGATCGGCGCCTTTGCTGATCAGGTAGTCGACGATTTCAGTGCGGTTGAACATCGCCGCCATCATCAACGCGGTACGACCGTCAAAGGACGAGCCTTCAACCTCGGCGCCGCCTTCGACCAACACTTTGACCACCGGCAGATCACCTTTGAACGCGGCGCCCGCAATCGGGCTTTGGCCGTTGTCGTTGCGAATCTCCGGGTCAGCTTTGTGCTCAAGCAATACCTTCACGGCATCGGCATGCCCGTGATAGCTGGCGAGCATCAACAAGGTATCGCCCTTGTGATTACGCAGATTGACCGGCAGGCCTTTGCTCAGCAATGCAGCGAGCATGGCCGCGTCGCCTTCACGCGCCTTGTTGAACACTTGCTCGGCAAACTCCGCAGCTTCTTCTTCGGTCATTTGGCGGCTTTTGTCTGACATTCGGGACTCCACATTCTGATCGCAAGGCCGCTAGTTTCCCGAGAGGCTCCGAGCCTGTCACCCCTTTTTTCTCAAGACCTGTCATAGCCAGAATCAATAACGGAACTTGCCACCGTGGATATCCGCCAGCACCTGCTCGGTCACCTGTACGTAAGTGTCCGATCCCGGCAACCAGGCGTAGATCGGATCGTCACCGGTTTTGCCAGGGTCGAAGGCCTCCTCCTTGAGTCGGACCTTCTGATACTTGAAGGTGCCAGTGGTCTCCATTTTCACTTTCACCCGCAGAAACAACGGCACCGCGTAGGCCGGCATTTGCTGTTTGGCGAATTGCAGCAATTCGCTGAAATCCAGAGTGGCCAGGGATTCAGCAGGGGTAATAGCGACCATCCCGGCACGTCCGTTGGTGTTGCTAATCTCGACACCGTAGGCGACCGCCTCGGCGATATGCGGATGCTGCAGGAGAATGTTCTCAACTTCAGTAGTCGATACATTCTCGCCTTTCCAGCGGTAGGTATCGCCCAGACGGTCAACGAACTGCGCATGACCGAAGCCGATATTTCTTAGCAGATCACCGGTATTGAAGTAGCTATCGCCCTTCTTGAACACATCATGGAGAACGACCTTTTGGGTCTTCTCTGGATCGGTATAACCATCGAGCGGTGCCTTGTCATCAATCTTCGCCAGCAGCAGCCCCTGCCTGCCCTTGGCGACTTTTTGCATGAAGCCGGCCTCGTTTCGAATCGGCGCACAGCTGTCATGGGCATATTCCACCAGCGCCCAGGACATCAGGGAAAAACCGATGGTGTTGTCGAAGTTGAGAATGTTGGTGAAACCGATATTGCCGTCACTGGCGGCGTACAGCTCGCAGACGTGATTGACCGCAAAGCGCTTCTTGAACTCCCCCCACACGCCTGGGCGCAAACCGTTGCCGATCATTTTCACCACGCCGTTGCGGCTGTCGTCGGCGCTGGGTGGCTGGTCAATCAGGTAGCGGCACAATTCGCCGACATAACCGATGGTGGTGGCGTTGAATTTACGTGCGTCATTCCAGAACTGACTGGCGCTGAATTTGCGCCGAATGGCAAACCCTGACGCCCCGCAGATCGCTGAGCCCCAACACACGCAAAGCCCGGTAGCGTGGTACAGCGGCAAGGTGCAGTAGACGATATCCTTCGGGCTCATATCCAGGGCGATCATGCCGAAACTGACGGAGGTCTTCATCCAGCGTCCATGCTTGAAAACCCCGGCCTTGGGCAGCCCGGTGGTGCCTGAGGTGTAGATATAGAAGCAAGGGTCATCGAAATAGATCTGCTGGCTGCTCGCAGGGTTGTCTGTCGAGCAATCGGCACTGGCGGTCATCAGGTTGATAAAGCCTGCGGGTACCTCACCGGGGTCGCGAGAGGTATCCCGATCAGCAACACACCAGGTCCTGGCCTCATCGATCGCGACTTGCTCACGGACTGCCGAAAAAGTGCCGGCCAACTCCGCCCCAACCACGATCGCCAGCGGCTTCACCAGGTTCAGGCTGTGGACCAGCACATGCTGGGTTTGCGAGGTATTGAGCATGGCGCAGATACCGCCAACCTTGGCCACTGCCAACACCGTCACCAGCAACTCGGGACGGTTCTCGATGAAAATACCGACCACATCGCCCTTGCCGATACCTTGGGCAATCAGGTGATGGGCAATACGGTTGGCCCACTGGTTGACCTGTGCATAACTGAACGAGACATCGCCATAGAGCAGCGCCGGGCCTTGAGGATTTCGCAGTGTTGCTTGCTCGAAGGTCCAACCCAAGCCACAAGGCTGATCCGGTTTGTTGGCGTTGGCGATCTTGAGCCCCTTGACCACCCGTGGGATGGCTTTGGCAATGGACGGCAACTTACGGATCATCATGCCCCAGGTAATCATGTCGTTTGAGTTGCTGCTCATAGGTGAGGTCCTATTTTTTTATTATCGGGCGAACACAAACCCATCCGGCGGTGACGCAAAACCTATGGAGTTCCGTATACCGTTAAACACCAAAAAAACCCTGTTGGCATTCAACTAAATTGCTTAACAAGTCCGTTATGACAGGCTGGAAAATACGTCAGTCATTCTTGGGCTGTACATGGAGAATTTGAAAAGTTTTGTATCTATTGGCAGGACCACTGCCCTCCATGAAAACCACGCAAAATGCAGGATGCACGATGGCCATTCATGCAAATTGCACGAAATCGAGATTTCAAAAAAATAATAAGTTATTGATTTTAATAGATATTCAGTAAAACCAGATACTGGCACAATCACTGCAACTATCACTTCACGCTTGCCATTCAAGAGCTAACGGAGCTGATAGACATGAGCCTGATCCAGGAAAAATTCTCTTCTTTGTTCTCCAACTTCGAAGTCACCACCCAGGCCCGGCCTGACGGCGGTATTTTGCTCACGCTGTGCAGCAGCGACGGTCAACAGTTCAAACGATCGATCTCCTATGCGCAACTGCACGCCGGTGACCAACTTTCCTGGGTGATTAGCGCGATTCGCCGCGACCTGGCAAAGCAGGCCAGCGAACTGCCACAGATTTCGATGCTGCAAAGCCAACACCGCTTTGCGCTGCCGACCTATCATTCGGTCTGAATCATCACCTGCTTGAACTGATCAGGCCGTGAAGGCTTCAGGCTTCACGGCCTGATGTCGTTTAGGGGGCCGCTCAATAACCCCCGATAAACGACCTCACAAACAGCCATGACCTACAAATCAACACGCGTATTTCTACGCAATCTACAGAACACAACCTGGCCAGTTTTTAAAAGTCGACTGACGACTTACGCCGCGTGTAAGTCGTCAGCCGCTGTAACGTAGTCCCTTGAACTTAGAACTGTGACGGATCTATTTGCGCAAAACTGTTCACATTCAGATGCCCGGCCAGTTCACCGCCGTCGCGCACCAACCCGCAAGTCGCCATCCCCGCTTCTTGCGCCGCATCCAGCTCCTGGACGATATCGGACAAGAAAAGAATCTGCTCAGGCAGACAGCCTATCGCCTGGGTGATTCGCTGATAGGACTGCGCTTCGCGCTTGGGCCCCGACGTGGTGTCGAAGTAACCACTGAACAACGGCGACAAATCACCGGCGTCGGAACAACCGAAAATCAGCCGTTGAGCCTGGATAGACCCAGAGGAATAAACAAAGAGTTGATAACCTTCCCCATGCCAGCGTTTAAGCGCTTCTACGGCATCAGGATAAACGTGTCCCTTGAGCTGCCCGGCCTGATACCCCTGCTGCCAGACCATCCCTTGCAAGGCTTTGAGCGGCGTCGCCTTACGGTCTTCGGCGATCCAGTTCAAGAGGATCGCGATCACCCGTTCAACATCTGCTGTCAGCTCACCACTGTCCTGACGAACAGCCTGTAGTTGCTCAGCTACGTTGGGTTGTTCGGCATTCTGCCGGACAAACTCCGGAAGGTGCTTGGCGGCATAGGGAAACAGCACCTCAAACACGAAACTTACCGCGCTGGTGGTGCCTTCAATGTCGGTGAGAATGGCTTTGATCGACATCCGCTCAGTCCTCCAGGCCAGGAAAACGACTGGCAATGTCTTCGCCGGTGAATTTGGCCACCCAACCCTCAGGATTGTTGAACAGGCGGATCGCCACAAAGTGCGGGTTCTCGCCCATGTCGAACCAGTGCCGCGTACCGGCGGGAACCGAGATCAGGTCGTTTTTCTCACAGAGCACGGCGTACACGTAATCATCGATATGCAGGGTAAACAGGCCACGCCCGGCGACGAAAAACCGTACTTCGTCTTCGCCATGCTGGTGCTCATCAAGGAACTTGGCACGCAGTTCGGCTTTTTGCGGGTGATCGCTGTTGAGGCTGACGACATCGACCGTGATGTAACCGCGCTCGGTCATCAACTGGTCGATCTGCACCTGATAGGCGGCGATCACTTCTTCCTGAGTGGCCCCGGGCTGAATCTTTGTGGCTGCTTGCCAGCGGTCGAAACGCACGCCTTTTTCGGCCAGGGTCGAGGCAATGTCGTCGAAATGGGTCAGAACCTTGTTCGGCAGTTCCGGGCTGGATTCGTGGTAAACGGACAGGCTGCTCATGCTGGCAACTCCTCGGTATCAGCATCACCCGCAGGCTTTTACAGGCCGGTCAGGTGGTGCGATTCATCAGACAGTGGGCTATTTCAGAAGAAGTAAGCGTTAACGGTTAAGCACGGAGCGGGTCTTCAACTCGCACTCGAACAAAAACTCAAAGGCTTCGATCTGCCGCAGTGCATCACTCATTCGCGCGCCCCAGGTGTACAGACCGTGGCCGCGGATCAGGTAACCCACGCAATCGGGATGCGCCTCAAGCCAAGGCTGCACCTTGGCGGCCAGGCGAGCAATATCCTGATCGTTATCAAAGATCGGCACCCGCACGATGGACTCATGAGTGGAGATGCCACTGAAGGCCTTTTGCAATTCGTAGTCTTCGAACTCGATAAAGCCTTCAGCCGTCAGGCGCGACAGCACGGTGGCGTTCACCGAGTGCGTGTGCAACACCGCGCCGATCTCCGGGCGCCAGCTATAAAGCTGGGTGTGCAACAGGGTTTCGGCCGATGGTTTCTTGCCCGGTTCCAGGCTGTTACCAGACAGATCGGTGGCCAATACATCATCCAGCCCCAACTGACCTTTGTGCTTGCCGGAGACGGTCAGCAAGGCTTCGCTGGGCGACAGGCGGGTCGAGTAATTGCTGCTGGTGGCCGGCGACCAGCCACGACCATAGAGAAAACGCCCGGCGTCGATGATTTCCAGGGCTAGCTGTTCACGGGTAAGGCTCATGGCCTGTCCTCTTGCATTCGAGTGGCAATGATAACGGCTGCAGCCAGCGCCGCGAGGCTGGCAATACTAAAGGTCAACGTCGCCCCTAGGGCATTCCAGCTGTAACCGGAATACAACGCGCCCAGCGCGCCGCCGGTACCGGCCAGCGCAGCATAGAGCGCCTGACCCTGACCTTGCTGACGAGCACCGAAGCTACGTTGCACGAAATGGATGGCAGCCGCATGAAAGCTGCCGAAGGTGGCCGCGTGCAGCACTTGAGCAAACAGCAGCACCCATAGAAACTCAGCAAAGGAGCCCAGCAACAACCAGCGCAATGCGGCCAACAGGAAACTCGCCATCAGCACGCGGCGCACGGAGTACCGCGCCAGAATCTTGCTCATGGCCAAAAACATCAGTACTTCGGCGACTACGCCCAACGCCCAAAGCATGCCGATCACGCCACGGGTATAACCCAGTCGCTCGAGGTGCAGGGTCAGGAAGGTGTAATACGGCCCGTGACTCATCTGCATCAGCGCCACGCAGGCATAAAACGCCAATACGCCGGGGCTGCGCAATTGCTTGAGAAAGCCCTCGCCCGCCAGACGACTGCCCTGGACTGGCTGGGCATTCGGCACCCAGGCACTGCTGACGATGATCCCGGCCATGATCACCACTATCGTCACCGGGTAAATGTCCAGGCTCAGCCACTCGAACAAACGCCCAAGCACCACCACAGTGATGATAAAGCCGATTGAGCCCCATAGGCGGATCTGGCTGTAACGCGAGGTCTGGCCCTTCAAGTGCGCCAGGGTGATGACTTCAAATTGCGGCAACACCGCGTGCCAGAAAAACGCATGCAGGGCCATGACCATCGCCAGCCAGGCGTAGCTCTTGCTGACGAAGATCAGTGAAAAGGTCAGCAACGTGCAGACCGCGCCGAAGCGCACGATCGCCAGTCGGCGCCCGGTGTAATCACCGAGCCAGCCCCAGATATTCGGCGCCACACAACGCATCAGCATTGGGATCGCCACCAGCTCGCCGATGCGCGCGCTGGAAAAGCCCAGGTGATCGAAATACAACGCCAGAAACGGCGCCGTCGAACCGAGCAAGGCGAAATAGAACAGATAGAAACTGGATAACCGCCAGTACGGCAGCGCCGCCACGGCCGTCAGACCGTGGCGGCTTTAAGGTTTGCCATTACAGCTGGCCCAGCACCGGTGTGCTCACGCGCACGTCCGCGTTCTGCCCGCGATTGCGCAGCAAGTGGTCCATCAGCACGATAGCCATCATCGCTTCGGCGATCGGCGTGGCGCGGATGCCGACGCACGGGTCGTGGCGGCCCTTGGTGATGACCTCCACCGGGTTGCCGTGCACATCAATGGAGCGGCCCGGCGTGGTGATGCTCGAGGTCGGCTTGAGGGCCAGATGCGCAACGATCGGCTGACCCGAAGAGATGCCGCCGAGAATGCCGCCAGCGTTGTTGCTGAGGAAACCTTGCGGAGTCATCTCGTCACGGTGCTCGGTGCCACGCTGGGCGACACTGGCAAAACCAGCGCCGATTTCCACGCCTTTGACCGCGTTGATACTCATCAGTGCATGGGCCAGTTCGGCGTCGAGGCGGTCGAAAATCGGTTCACCCAGACCCGGTTTCACACCCTCGGCGACCACGGTTATCTTCGCGCCGACCGAGTCCTGATCACGGCGCAGCTGGTCCATGTAGGCTTCAAGTTCCGGCACTTTGTCCGGATCGGGGCAGAAGAATGCGTTCTCTTCCACCGAGTCCCACGTCTTGAACGGGATTTCGATCGGTCCGAGCTGGCTCATATAGCCACGGATAACGATGCCCTGGCTTGCCAGGAACTTCTTCGCAATCGCGCCGGCTGCCACGCGCATGGCGGTTTCCCGTGCCGAACTGCGACCACCGCCGCGATAATCACGTTCGCCGTATTTGTGGTGATAGGTGTAATCGGCATGAGCCGGACGGAACAGATCCTTGATCGCCGAGTAGTCCTTGGACTTCTGGTCGGTGTTGCGGATCAACAGACCGATCGGGCAACCGGTCGTGCGGCCTTCAAAAACCCCGGAGAGGATTTCGACTTCGTCGGCTTCCTGGCGCTGGGTAGTGTGGCGGCTGGTGCCGGGCTTGCGCCGGTCCAGATCGCGCTGCAGGTCGTCCAGCGACAGCTCAAGGCCCGGCGGGCAGCCGTCGACAATGGCGACCAACGCCGGACCATGGCTTTCGCCAGCGGTGGTGACAGTGAACAGCTTGCCGTAGGTATTGCCGGACATGCAGGGCGCTCCGCGAAATCAGCTTAAAAAACGTAGGGTTTGTTGACGTTTGGTGACGAACCGCGTTGCTGTGCCAACTTGTGCGAGGCAAGGCGCGGGATGCCGCCAATGGTTGTTCCCTTGGCAAATCCCGCAACGCAGCCTCGCGCAAGTTGGCGCGCAACCCGAAGGGACGGGACCCACTTGGCGCAGGGCTGCGTTGCTCGGAACTTATTTGGAACAACCAAACCACGTTCCTCGCGCCTTGCCCTGCGCCAAGTGGGCCGCCGTCGCGGTCGTCACCAAACGTCAACAGACCCTAGCCTGAATAACTAAGCGCGTCAGTATACGCAGGCTGCCAAAGTAGTTCATCCTCGAACCTTATCGGTGCCTGCGAGTCCAACCGGCACCTAGTTCATGATGGCGCGATGATGCTGCGAGTTCTTGCCTTGAGCCTTACCCTGTTTACCGGCCTGGTCCAGGCCTCCGTCCTGCAACGCCCGATCAGCCTGGACACCGGCAGCGGCGAGTTGTATGGCTCGTTGTTACTGCCCAAATCCGACACACCCGTGCCTGTGGTGTTGATCATCTCAGGCTCCGGCCCCACCGATCGCGACGGCAACAACACCGACGGCGGGCGCAACGACAGCCTCAAACGCCTGGCCTGGGTGCTGGCCAAACACAACATCGCCAGCGTGCGTTACGACAAACGCGGCGTCGCCGCCAGCCTCGCGGCCACCCCCGACGAACGCAATCTGACCCTCGATGCTTATGTGGCCGACGCCGTGGCCTGGGGCCAGAAGCTCAAGACCGATCCACGCCTGGGCAAGTTGATTCTCTTGGGACACAGCGAAGGCGCGCTAATCGCAAGCCTGGCCGCTCCCTCAGTGGATGCCGCGGCGGTGATTTCCATCTCCGGCAGCGCCCGCCCGATCGACCAGGTGTTGCGTCAGCAACTGAGCTATCGCCTGCCACCACCGCTGGTGCCGCGCAGCAATCAGTTGCTCGACAGCCTCAAGGCCGGCCACGTCGATGACAACGTGCCGCCGCAACTGGAAGTGATCTTCCGCCCCAGCGTGCAACCGTATCTGATCACGCTGTTTCGCCAAGACCCGGCAGCAGCCTTCGCCAAACTGAAAATGCCGGCGTTGATCATCCAGGGCAGCAATGACATTCAGGTCGGCGTCGGTGATGCGCAAATGCTCAAGGCGGCTAAACCGGATGCCGAACTGGCGCTGATCGGGGGCATGAACCACGTCATGCGCATCGTGCCCAACGATATCAAGCGTCAACTGGCCTCTTACAAAGACCCGCAACTGCCGCTGGCCGCCGAGTTGGGCGCGCACATCTTGAGTTTTATTGAAGGACTTAGCGCCAGTTAAGCTGCTTTTGCCCTCCAGTCCTGAAAAAAACGGCCGATAAGCCTTTGCCGACAGTTCACTTGCTGTCGGCAAGCAGAGCTTGGACAGGATCTCGCCGTTATGACTGACACCCAGGATTCACCCGAAGCCGCAGCTGATCAAACCGCCCCCGACGCGGTCGAGCTGCCATGGGCGGACGTCCACGCCGAGCACCACAAGATGCTCCGTCTGGCGCCGCTGCAAACCGATCGCGCCACCGGTGGGCGGCCCTTGCGCTTTGTCGAGTTCGGCTATGCCGAGCGCAACGACACGGAGCGCAGCCTGCTGCGGATGAGTATCCAGTTGCCGAACCAGCGGGTACGTAAAGAACAAAACCGTCTGGACGTGTGGGTCGATCACGCCACTCATCGGGTGCATTTCGGCCCGGAAAGCGGCTTGCAGATCGAACCTTGGAACCGTGGGATCGGCCGTTTCCTGATGGCCCAGGGCGTCACCTGGGCGCAGAGGAGATGGTCGCACTACCGCGTCGACGGCTTCGATCTGGCGAACAAGGACGCCCTCAACGAGGACACGCGCCTGCGCCGCGATCACTTTCTGCGCGTCCATGGTTTCGATGTGGTTTACGCCGATGCCCAGCACTTGAAGGGCAGTGTGAAAGACCTGCAAGTCAGTGAATTGCGGGCGGACTGGAACACTGAAAAGCTGCAGTTCGTGGAAATCCTCGAAGCCGCGCAGATGCTCCAGCAAGCCGAGCAAAACCTGGCGGAACAGGAAGTCAAACTGCGCCAACAGGAAGAGAAGGTCTCCAAGTTCAAGCGCGAAGATACCGGATTGCGCTTCACCATCACCTGCCTGGTGGCGTTCTCGGTGTTCCAGGCCGGATTATTGATCTGGATCGCGACCCATCGTTAATCCGATTGATCGGCAGGCACCTTCGACAACGTCGAAGGCTCCCACAGCCGTCTCGAATCAGCGCGTTTTACGGAACACAAACACCAGCCCGACAATGATCAACAGCATGCCAAGCATGCTCAACGTCGCGAGTTTGTTGCCGAAGAACAGATAGTCCATCACCGCCGTCACCGCTGGCACCAGATAGAACAGGCTGGTGACATTCACCAGATTGCCCCTGGCGATCAAGCGATACAGCAACAGCGTCGCCAGCACCGAGACCACCAGCCCCATCCACAGCACAGGCACGATGAAACCCGTGCCGGTTTCAAAATGAAACGGCTGGAACGGCACAAACACCCCACACAGCAGCAGTCCGGCCAGATACTGCACCGGCAGCGTGCCCAACGGGTTTTCGGTGATGCGTTTCTGCATGATCGCGCCAAAAGTCATGCTCGCCAGTGCCAGCAAACCGAAGAGCATCCCGGCCAGGGACATTCCCGCCAAGCCAATGCCTTGATAAACCACCATGACCAAACCCGCCAACCCAAGCGCCAGACCGAAGATCCGGCTCCAGGAACGCTGACGCTCCATCAGCACCACGGTGAGAATAGGTTGAACGCCCATGATGGTGGCCATCACTCCGGGAGTGACCTTCAAGTCGAGGGCCAGCAGATAGAAAATCTGATACGCCCCCAGCAATACCACACCAGTGGCCGCCGCATAGAGCATCGGTTTACCGCCACGGGGCAGTTTCAGCTTGAGCAACGGCATCAACAGCACCAGCCCGAACAGCGCAATGGCGAAGCGGATCAGCAGGAAGGCAAAGGGTGACGCGTGAGCCAACCCCCATTTAGAGAAGATCGCCCCGCTACTCCACAGCAGGACGAACAGGCTCGTCGAGGCCGCCGCGACCACGGATTTTTTCGAAATGACAAACATGGATACCACCTGTAATCAGGCAAAAAAGCCAACTCAGCAAACGCTGAAATTCAGTAGGTTTTTTCAGGCGGGCACAGGGAACAGCAAACGAAGCTGATCAGCCCGAAAAGCCAACGCCTGGCGGTGATACGACTGCGCACACCGGCGAGCTACTGACAGGTGGAGGGTAATGACTGATCTGCGCAGGCTGTTGATTCCCGCACGGCACGACGCCAGCGTTGACCGCTG
This sequence comes from Pseudomonas sp. F220, assembly GCF_057813935.1. NCBI lineage: Bacteria > Pseudomonadati > Pseudomonadota > Gammaproteobacteria > Pseudomonadales > Pseudomonadaceae > Pseudomonas > Pseudomonas sp. F220. Next base: position 46,254 of record NZ_JBVASJ010000021.1, on the reverse strand, counting down.
AATCGACTACCGCGTTGATGAGGGAAACCGGCATGTGCTGATCTTTTTTGAGGGAAATCAAGGTGGATGTTGAAATGCACCGAGCGCCGACTATAACCAGCGCTCGATGCCTATTGCAACGACTTAGCCAAACAACCAGTAACCCAGCAACGTCAGCACCACCACCGCCAGCACAGGTCGCAGGACGCGATACAGCTTGGGATTGCGGCGTTTCCATTGTTTGACCACGCCACTGAAGCGGTCGCTGGAGTTCTTGGTCCAGGCGTAGGCCTGGTTGATCCCGCCGACGCGTTCGTCGTCGAGGTTCTGTGGTGCCGTGGCGCGGCCCAGCACGCCACTGACCCAGCGATTGATGCGGGTCATGAGGCGGCTGCTTAGCGGGCGCTCGATGTCACAGAACAGGATGACCCGGGTCTTGTCGGTTTCGTTCTTGACCCAGTGCACATAGGTTTCGTCGAACATCACGTCTTCACCATCGCGCCAGGCGTAGACCTGACCGTCAACGAAAATCCGGCAATCGTCGGAGTTCGGTGTCGACAGCCCCAAGTGATAACGCAACGAACCGGCAAACGGATCGCGGTGCGGGTTGAGGTGGCTACCGCCCGGCAGCAAGGCAAACATCGCGCCTTTTACATTGGGAATACTGCTCAACAATGCCACGGTTTTCGGGCAGAGCACATTGGCCGACGGCAGCGGCTTGTCGTACCACTTGAGGTAAAAACGCTTCCAGCCCTTCTTGAAGAACGACCCAAAACCGGCGTCGTTGTTCTTCTCGGCGGCGCGGATGTAGCCCTCGTCGAACAGGTGCATGGCTTCGTCGCGGATGACTTCCCAATTGTCCTTGAGCACGTCCAGTTCAGGGAACTTGCTGCGATCCAGGTACGGTTTGGACGGTACGCCAGAGAACAGGTACATCAAGGCGTTGTAGGGCGCGAACAATGCCGAATGGTTGACGAACTGACGCAACACCGGCAAACGCGCCTTGCCGCGCAAATGCACATAGAGCGTACTGCCCAGGAACAGCAGCAACACCGACGCCTTGGCGGCAAAGGAAAAGGTCATGCAACAACTCCTTGAAAATAGGCAACTCTGCACTGCGTCATTTACCCGACATGGCAGCCGGCCATGATAAACACTACTGGCCTCGGGAAAAACCCACTTAACTCAACATTCAGTGTTAAGGGATACGCAATAAAGCACTTATTAACATAAGGAAGCTGAACGGGGGCTGATGTGGGTCAGCACAACAGTGCGCAGATCATCCCCACGCAGAGCGTGGGAATGATCATCAAAAGATCGTCCGAACGCGGCCCGAACCTGCGGCAGCGCCTACGCCTGATTCTCCTGCTCAGTAAACAAATCACTGAACAACATGCTCGACAGGTAACGCTCACCCGAGTCCGGCAGGATCACCACAATAGTCTTGCCCTGCATTTCCGGAGTTTCGGCCAGCCGCACGGCGACGGCCATGGCTGCGCCGCAGGAAATTCCGCTCAAAATCCCCTCTTCCTGCATCAACCGTAGCGCCATGGCCTTGGATTCTTCATCGCTGACCAATTCGACCCGGTCGACCATCGACAGGTCGAGGTTGTTCGGCACAAACCCGGCGCCGATGCCCTGGATCTTGTGCGGGCTAGGTTTGATCTCTTCCCCTGCGAGTTTCTGAGTAATAACCGGTGAGCTAACAGGCTCCACCGCCACCGACAGAATCGGCTTGCCCTTAGTGTTTTTGATGTAGCGCGACACCCCGGTAATGGTCCCACCAGTACCAACACCCGCCACCAGCACGTCCACCGCACCGTCGGTGTCATTCCAGATTTCCGGGCCGGTGGTTTTTTCATGGATAGCCGGGTTGGCCGGGTTATCGAACTGCTGCGGCATGAAGTACTGGGCCGGATCGCTGGCGGCGATTTCCGTCGCTTTCTCGATCGCACCTTTCATACCTTTGGCAGCTTCAGTCAGCACCAATTCAGCGCCCAGCGCCTTGAGGACTTTACGCCGCTCGATGCTCATGGATGCCGGCATGGTCAGTACCAATTTATAACCTCGGGCCGCCGCGACGAACGCCAGGCCGATGCCGGTATTACCCGAGGTCGGCTCGATGATGGTCATGCCAGGCTTGAGTTTGCCGGTGCTTTCGGCGTCCCAGATCATGCTCGCGCCAATACGGCACTTGACCGAATACCCGGGGTTACGCCCTTCGATCTTGGCCAGAATAGTCACGCCACGGGGGGCGATGCGATTGATCTGTACCAGCGGCGTATTACCAATGGAATGGGCGTTATCAGCAAAAATGCGGCTCATGGCTGGGTCCTTATGCAGCATTAACGAAGCCTTCAAGGGTATGCCTCGTGCTCATGGGCGTCCAGTCGGCCGAACGTCAGCACCCGCTACGAACAGCCAAAGCCGTCCGCTGACTAATCTTTGCGTGTCACCTGATAACGACCGGTTTCTTCGGCCGCTTGCTGGGTGGCCGAGGCCTGATCCTGCAGCGAGTCCCAACCCAGACAGGCCAGCGCCAGCGACCGCGGCACCGATTCGCGGCCGTTACTGTAGCGGCTGATGCTGCGCGTACTCACCCCCAGAGCCTCGGCCGCCAATGTCAGTGGCAACCCGGTACGGGCTCGCCAACCGATGAAGATCCGGGTGTTTTCATCTGCTGCGTTTTGCGCCAGAGCATCCAGGTACAACGTGTCGGCGCCGATCTGGATGTCCAGCTCAGGCCACTCCACGCTCCAGCCGTCATCACCCAACTCTGCGCTGGCAAATGCTGGTCCGTCCTGCAATGGCAGTAGCCCGGGGAACTTTCCCAGATCGCTGCTCAAATCCAACGTCAACTCCTGACCATCAATAAAGGTCAGCGCCAGTCTGCTATCAGGCAATGCCTGCACGGCCGCCAAGCGTGGCCGTTTCATGGATGCCATAGTTTCCACTCCTCCAAAAGTTGCTCGCGATGCGCCCTTACCCATTCCTGCGCCTCCTTCACGATCAGCGCGGGAGCATTGCCCATCATCACTTCCACTGTTTCCAGACTGATCATTACATCCATCCCGCCACCAGTCAGATGAACGTGTGGAGGTAAATGGTCTCTTTCCCGCAACTGAATGCGGTATTTGTCGCGAAATCGATGTTTAGTAGACATGCCCGGCAAGCTATCGCCAAAATGGCGATATATCAATACTGGTAACAAGCTCTGACTGAGTCAACATGTGACGCCCCATTCAGAGACTGAATGAAGCGTCTGCGTTCACAGTCGACCGGGCGCCGCGTTATAGTCGGGCATGACATTTATTTCGCCCGCCCTGCTTTGCTCAGGTCGGCGTTACCGTTCGAGGATCTGCAGATGAAGTTCGAAGGCACCAGCGTATACGTCGCCACCGATGACCTGAAGCTTGCGGTCAACGCCGCCATCACGCTGGAGCGGCCTCTGCTGGTCAAAGGCGAGCCCGGCACCGGCAAGACCATGCTCGCCGAGCAAATGGCCGAGTCCTTCGGCGCGCGGTTGATCACCTGGCACATCAAGTCCACCACCAAGGCTCATCAAGGCCTCTACGAGTACGACGCGGTCAGCCGTCTGCGTGACTCGCAGCTGGGCGTGGACAAGGTCCATGACGTTCGCAACTACCTGAAAAAGGGCAAGCTCTGGGAAGCGTTCGAGTCCGAGGAGCGGGTGGTTCTGCTGATCGACGAAATCGACAAAGCCGACATTGAGTTCCCCAACGACCTGCTGCAAGAACTCGACAAGATGGAGTTCTACGTTTACGAGATCGACGAAACGATCAAAGCCAAAAAACGCCCGATCATCATCATTACCTCCAATAACGAGAAAGAGCTGCCGGACGCTTTCCTGCGCCGTTGCTTCTTCCATTACATCGCCTTCCCGGACCGCATCACCCTGCAAAAAATCGTCGACGTGCATTACCCGAACATCAAGAAGGATTTGGTCAGCGAAGCGCTGGACGTGTTCTTCGACGTGCGCAAGGTCCCGGGTCTGAAGAAGAAGCCGTCGACTTCCGAACTGGTGGACTGGCTGAAATTGCTGATGGCCGACAACATCGGTGAAGCGGTGCTACGCGAACGCGATCCGACCAAGGCGATCCCGCCTCTGGCCGGTGCGCTGGTGAAGAACGAGCAGGACGTGCAATTACTTGAGCGTCTGGCGTTCATGAGCCGTCGCGGCACTCGCTGATCCCTCTGTTTAACAAGATAGAGGGCGATAGCCATGCTGCTCAACCTGTTCAATGAAATGCGCGCGGCCAAGGTGCCGGTTTCGGTGCGCGAACTGCTCGACCTGATCAACGCGCTGAAACAGCGGGTGATTTTCGCCGACATGGACGAGTTCTATTACCTCGCCCGAGCGATTCTGGTGAAGGATGAAAGGCATTTCGATAAGTTCGACCGAGCGTTCGGTGCCTACTTCAATGGCCTGGAAAAGCTCGACGATCACCTTCAGGCGTTGATCCCCGAAGACTGGCTGCGCAAGGAGTTCGAGCGTTCCCTGAGCGATGAAGAGCGCGCACAGATCCAGTCCCTCGGCGGGCTGGACAAACTGATCGAAGAGTTCAAGAAACGCCTCGAAGAGCAAAAGGAACGCCACGCTGGCGGCAACAAATGGATCGGCACGGGCGGCACCAGCCCGTTCGGCTCCGGCGGTTTCAATCCGGAAGGCATTCGGGTCGGCGATGCCGGCAATCGTCAGGGCAAAGCGGTCAAGGTCTGGGATCAGCGCGAGTACAAGAACCTCGACGATTCGGTCGAACTGGGTACCCGCAACATCAAGATCGCCCTGCGCCGCTTGCGTAAGTTCGCTCGCCAGGGCGCGGCGGAAGAGCTGGATATCGACGGCACCATCGACCACACCGCTCGCGATGCCGGGTTGCTGAATATTCAGATGCGTCCGGAGCGTCGTAACACCATCAAGCTATTGCTGCTGTTCGACATCGGCGGCTCGATGGACGCCCACGTGAAGATCTGCGAGGAGCTGTTCTCGGCCTGCAAGACCGAGTTCAAGCACTTGGAGTACTTTTATTTCCACAACTTCATTTATGAATCGGTGTGGAAGAACAATATGCGTCGCGGTGCCGAACGGACGTCGACCCAGGACCTGTTGCACAAATACGGCGCCGACTACAAAGTGATCTTCATCGGCGATGCCGCCATGGCGCCCTACGAAATCACCCAGGCCGGCGGCAGCGTCGAGCACTGGAACGAAGAAGCCGGCTACGTGTGGATGCAGCGTTTCAAGGAGAAGTACAAGAAGCTCATCTGGATCAACCCGTATCCGAAAGACACGTGGAACTACACCGCCTCGACCAACATCGTGCGAGACCTGGTAGAAGATCAGATGTTTCCACTGACATTGCGTGGATTGGAAGAAGGGATGCGGTTTTTGTCGAAATAGTTTCTCGGTGTCTGTGACACCGTCATCGTCGGAACGCCGCCCGGAGCAAGCTCGCTCCCACATTTGATCTCTAGCGGCCACAGCATTTGTGTACGACTTCAAGTCAGTGTGGGAGCGAGCCTGCTCGCGATGTTCTTAGCGGTTCATAAACCGCTGCAAATACTCGACCTGCTGCTGATGCGCCGTCTCCTGCACCACCGGCGCCAAGCGCACCTGCGCTCCAGGCAAACACTGCGCCAACCGCGCCAGCGCCAACGGTGTCAACGCCCCCAACCTCGGATAGCCGCCAATGGTCTGCCGATCATTGAGTAGCACAATCGGCTGCCCGTCCGGCGGCACCTGAATGGCACCCAGCGGGATGCCCTCGGAGATCATCGGCTGGCCCTGATACTGCAACGCTGGCCCGAGCAGACGAATGCCCATGCGATCAGCCCGACTGTCGACAGTCCAGACCCTATTGAAGGCATCGAACAAACTTTGCCCACTGAACTCGCCGATCTGCGCACCGAGCACTACATCCAGTGGTGGGTTCTGCTTGAAATCCGGAATGAGTTCGCGAGGCAATTCGCGCGCATTCACTGCTGACTGCACATAACTCAGCTCAGAACCCTTAGCCAACGCCCGCCCAAAACCATCAAGGCCACCTAGCTCTTCTCGAACCACCGTGGCACAACTGCCCAGCACGCTGGACGCAGCGAAACCACCTGGTGCAGCGAGATAGGCTCGAGCCCCCAGCAGCGGTTGAGTGAACTGCAGGCGCTGGCCCTTCTTCAGACTGAAACTGCGCCACGGCGCCAGAGGTTGACCCTCAAGTTGCGCGCCAAGATCCGCCCCCGCCAATGCCAGGCAGCAATCGTCTTGCGCCAATAGAGTGAAACCACCGAGGGTCACTTCGATCACCGCCGCATCCAGCGCATTGCTTAGCAGCCAATTTGCCCAGGACATCGATACCCAGTCCAACGCGCCGCCCTGAGTCACGCCCAGATGCCGGACGCCGAAACGCCCTGCGTCCTGCAACAAGCACAACGGCGTGCTGGCTTCAATCAATAGACGGCTCATGCCACGCTCTCCAACGGCGAATCATCACCGCCCAGGTTGATGAACTCTGCATGGCCGACGGCCTCGAAGCGCACCGTATCGCCCGGTTGCATCAGGCTATAGCCGTCGCGTTCGCGGTCGAACAGTTTGCTCGGTGTGCGGCCGATCAGGTTCCAGCCACCGGGAGAGACCACCGGATACGCTGCGGTCTGCCGCTCGGCGATCCCCACACTGCCGGCCGCCACGCGCTTGCGCGGTGTACTCAAACGCGGCGCAGCCAGCACCTCTTCCACCAGGCCCATAAAGGCAAAACCCGGCGCAAAGCCCAGAGCAAATACCTGATACTCACGCTCGCTGTGGCGACGAATCACCTCGTCCACCGCCAAGCCGCTGCGTTGGGACAACAGAGTCAGCTCAGGCCCGACGCTCAGGTCATACCAGACCGGCAGCACATGGCAGTGGCCACTGGTCTGAGGGTTCGGCGTCAAATCGGTCAGGGCCTCCGCAATCAGTTCGCGGGCCTGGGCGGGTGTCAGCGCCGTCAGATCGTAATGCACCATCAAGGTCGTGTAAGACGGCACCAGATCGATCAGATGCCCGGCGAACCCGCTGCGCAGTCGTTCACTGGCAGCGAGCATCCACGGCATGTTGTCCTCGGCGATGACGTCGAACAGACGCACCATCAGGCAGTCAATTGCAACCACTTCAACCCGTGGCTTCATGGTTGATTCTGCTGGTTCAAGGCCTCGCGGATACGCTGCACGGCGGCGACCGAACTGGCGTTGTCGCCATGCACGCACAGGGTGTTGGCCTGCAAGTGCAACGCGCTTCCATCACTGGCGATCAGGTTTTCACCACGGGCAATGATCAGCGCTTGCTCGATGATCTTCTCGGGATCGTGATGCACCGCCCCCGGCAACTGCCGCGACACCAGCCGTCCGGCACTGTCGTAGGCTCGGTCAGCAAATGCCTCGAACCACAACGACACACCGTACTCATCGCCCAAAGCCTGAGCTGCACTGTTGTCGCGAGTCGCCATCAGCATCAACGGCAATTGCCGGTCATACGCGGCCACGGCCTGGATCACCGCACGCAGTTGCTCAGGGTTGGCCATCATGTCGTTGTACATCGCGCCGTGGGGTTTGACGTAACTCACGCGGCTACCCTGAGCCCGGCAAATACCATCGAGGGCGCCGATCTGATAATGCAGCAGATCCTGAATTTCCTGCGGAGTGCAGGCCATGGAGCGGCGACCGAAACCCACCAGGTCCGGGTAGGCCGGATGAGCCCCGATCTTTACGCCGTGGGCCAGCGCAAGGCTGACCGTCTTGCGCATGATGCTCGGGTCACCGGCATGGAAACCGCAGGCAATGTTGGCGCAATCAATGAACGGCATGACCTCGGCGTCCAGACCCATGGTCCAGTTGCCAAAGCTTTCGCCGATGTCGCAGTTCAATAGCAGGCGGTTCACGGTGAACACTCCTGTAGGCTGTTGAATATTCTTGTGCGGGACCTTTCGTCAGCATCCCGCAGATTATCAGTTACTGCGCGTCGAGTTGCTTGCCCCGAGTTTCCGGCAGGCTCAGGGCCGACAGAATCACCACACCGTAAGAGACCGCCGCGAACGCCCCGATCCCTATGCTCAACGGTACTTTCTGACTGAGCAGACCAATCAGCAGCGGAAATAATGCCGCCAGTGCCCGACCGATGTTGTAGCAGAAGCCCTGGCCTGAGCCACGAATCCGCGTTGGGAACAGCTCAGTCAGGAACGCGCCCATGCCACTGAAAATTCCCGAGGCGAAGAACCCCAGCGGGAAGCCCAGCCAGAGCATCACGCCATTGCTGACCGGCAGTTGGGTGTAAAGCAGGACAATAATGAAAGAGCCGACGGCGAACAGAATGAAGTTCTTTTTACGCCCCAGAATGTCGGTCAGATAGGCGCTGATCACGTAACCCACGTAGGAACCGACAATCACCATCGCCAGATAACCACCAGTGCCCAGCACGCTTAAACCGCGCTCATTCTTGAGGAACGTCGGCAGCCATGAGGTGATTGCGTAGTAACCGCCCAACGCTCCGGTGGTTAGCAATGAGGCGCGAATCGTGGTGCTGAGCATGCCCGGGGCAAAGATCTCGTAGAACTTTGCCGGGTGGCTTGGTTCCTGCCGGGCCTTAGCCTCGCGGTAGATTTCCGGGTCCTTGACCAGTCGACGGACGAAAATCACGAAGATCGCCGGCACGATGCCCAGAATGAACAACGCGCGCCAGGCGTCTTCTGGTGGCAGCAGCGAGAACAGCACCGCGTACAAAATAGCCGTCAGCCCCCAACCCAAAGCCCAGCCCGATTGCACCATGCCAACCGCCTTGCCGCGATCTTTGGCGCGGATCACCTCGCCCATCAACACCGCACCGGCGGTCCATTCACCGCCAAAGCCAAACCCCATCAACGTGCGGGAGATCAGCAATTGCTCATAGTTCTGGGCGAACCCGCAGAGGAAGGTGAAACAAGCGAACCACAGCACCGTCAGTTGCAGCGTGCGCACGCGGCCGATGCGATCGGAGAGAATGCCGGCGACCCAACCGCCAATGGCAGAAGCGATCAAGGTGCTGGTGTGAATCAGACCGGCTTCGCCGGTGGTGATGCCCCACATGGCGATCAGAGTCGGCACGACGAAGCTGAGCATCTGGGTGTCCATGCCGTCCAGGCCATAGCCAATCTTGCAACTCCAGAAAGTCCGGCGTTCCTGCTGATTGATATTGCGATACCAGTCGAAAGGACCGGGTCGGCTCTGGACTTTGCTCTCGAGCTTGGCGATGTCGAGGGTGTCGGGCGCACTCATGGCAAAAATCTCCACGCTAATTTTATTGGTATTGTTCTGAGTCCCGACGACGCTTATCGTGGGTTAGGCGCATTCTTTGGCGCAGGCGCCCTGCCCGTCCAACTAATAAAAACCACCTCAAGGCATAAGAAAAAGTTGATCCCATGAATTTCAAGTTTCTCGAAACCTTCGTCTGGGTGGCCCGACTCAAGAGCTTTCGCCTGACCGCGGAAAAGCTCTTCACCACTCAGGCCTCAATATCCAGCCGCATCGCCGTGCTCGAAGGCGAGCTGGGGGTGAAGCTGTTTCTGCGTGATTCGCGCGGGGTAAGTCTGACGCCAGAAGGCTTGAAAGTGCTCGATTACGCCGAGCAGATGATGGACACCATGCAGGCGCTCAAGCAGTCGATCTCTACCCGCTCGAGCAAGGTCGGGCGGATTCGTATCGGTGTGATGGACACGGTGATCCATACCTGGCTAAGCCCGCTGGTGGCGGAAATGACGGACGCCTACCCCTTGGTGGAAATCGAACTAGTCGCCGATACCTCACTCAACCTCTGCGATCAGCTGCAAAAAGGCTTTCTTGATCTGGTGCTGCAAACCGATCTGTTGCGTCAGGAAACCATCCGCAGCCTGGAGCTGGCGAGTCATCCCATCGGCTGGATCGCCGCCACCAATTCGATCTACAACCGCGAATACTCAGGCGTCGCCGACCTTGCCCGCGAGCGGATCATCACCTATTCGAAAAACTCTCATCCCCATCAGGACGTGCTCAGTCTGATGCAGGCCAACGGCGTGATTGCACCACGACTCAACTGCGTGAATTCGGTGTCGGCGATCACTCGTTTGCTGCGGGACGGTTTCGGCATTGGCGCGCTGCCGCCGGTACTGGTCAGTGAGGAATTGGCGCGAGGGGAATTGACCTTGCTGGCGATCGAACAGCGCCCGCCGAACCTGCAAGTGGTGGTGTCATGGCGGGTCGGGGTGGAATTGGTCGAAGAGATTGTGGCGTTGTGTCAGAAGGTCTTGCGCAGTTATGCACAAAAGGTGGGTGAGGGTTATATCGTGTTAGCAAACTGATCTACAGGAGGACCGAAAACCCTATAGCAGCTGGCGAAGCCTGCGTTCGGCCGCGTAGCGGTCGTAAATGCCAAGAATGCGTTTTTCAGAGCTAATGAGTTCACCCGATTGCGAGGGCTTCGCCCTCGAACGCAGCCTTTGGCAGCTGCTACAAGTAATACGTCCTGCTCAGAAGTTTACAAACCCTTCAAATCCCGCTCTTCTATCGGCCGGCTCTGGCGCAGGCGTTTACCGCCCAGCACCACCCAATCGATCAAGCGAAACAGGCATTCCAAACCGAACGACAGCAGCAACGCGCCCCCCATGCCCCAGCTCATTGCTTCGGGTGTCAGCAGGATCTGATAGCTGTAACCGTTCCAGGTTTCCTTGCGAATGTCCGGGTCGGCGGCCAAGGCCACCTGCAACGCGCGGATGTACCACGGGCCTTGCATCGCCTGGAACTGTTTATCGAGTGCCAACTGGCGATTGAGCAGGGTGCTCAAGCTGTCGGCATCGCTGCGAAACACCGGGTCCTCACTGGCGCGGTAATGAGCCACCAGCGCTTGCAGGTCACCCTTGAAGAACTGTTGCGCGGTGCCCTGAAAGCCTTGAAGCCCGGTCTGCGCCTCGATCAAGTGGGCTTCAACCCGCTTGGCGTAGTCGCTGATGAAACCCGGCACCTGCACACCAACCAACAAGCCAATGGCAAACAACACCAGTCGCAGATAACTGAGCAACATAGGGGACGTCCTTATTCGGTCTGGCCCTGGCTGACGCATTCGCCGCGTCGCCACAGGCTCCATTGGCCCGGTTCGTAGCGGGTCCAGGTCTCGTTTTCGGTCAAGGGCTCGGTGGCAATCACGGTCACCACGTCGTTGGGCGTCGTTTCTGCCTGAAAATCGACGATCACATCGACATCCTTCAAACGCGCCGGGCCGAACGGCGCACGACGAGTGATCTGCGCCAGCTTGGTCGAGCAATAGCAAAACAGCCAGTCGCCATCGCTGAGCAAGCAGTTGAACACGCCTTTGGTTCGGTATTCGGCGCAGGCGGCCACCAGGTCCGGGAGCAATTGCTCGACGTCCACCGGCTCGGGAAATGCGTGGCGCACACGGTTGAGCACATCGCAGAACGCTGCTTCGCTGTCGGTATCGCCGATCGGCCGATAGAAACTGGCGGTGGGCTGGAAATCGGCCAATTGGCCGTTATGGGCAAAACACCAGTTGCGCCCCCACAGCTCACGAACAAAAGGGTGGGTATTGGACAGGCATACCTTGCCGACATTGGCCTGACGGATATGGCCAATCACTACTTCACTTTTGATCGGATAACGCTGCACCAGTTGCGCGACTTCGGAGTCACAACTGGCTGCCGGGTCCTGAAACAAACGCAAGCCACGGCCTTCGTAGAAGGCGATACCCCAACCGTCACGGTGCGGACCGGTGCGGCCACCGCGCTGCATCAGCCCGGTAAAGCTGAACACAATATCGGTCGGTACATTGGCGCTCATGCCCAATAACTCACACATGCTCGGACTCTCGCTTCAATGCCGGGGCAAGGTTACAAACGCGGTTCGACTCGCGAACGCTGGGGGTTGCTGGGGACGGGTGGGCGGCCATAGCGGTCATCACCGGCACCACCGAAAGGCTGATCATCCTCAGGGCCCGGCGCTGACGCCGCAGCCTGCGCGGCAGCAGCCTGGTCGCGACGGGCTTTGGAAGCACGCTCGATCGGCCAGCGGATCAACACGAAAACAAGGTAAATGCCAAAGGCGATCATGCTGTACATGAGCAGGTCAGAGATCGCACGCCAGACGTTGTTACCGACCTTGAACAGCATGTCCAGAGCAGTAATGGCCACGGCCGGAGCGAACTTTTCCTTCACCGGGTCGATAATGGTCGGGCTGAACAACAGCACGGCCATCAGCAAGCGCAATGGCTCGCGCAACCAGCGCCACATCCAGCGGGTCATGCGCATCCATACCAACAGGCAGCCTAAAGCGGCGAAGGCGTAGAGGCCCCAAGCGATCAGATAGTCGTTCTCGGTCATGGTGTCCATGGCAAGGCAGGCAAAGAGACGCTTATGATAACGGCTTTTCGCATGTCAGGCTGCACCGCTGTCCGCGAACCTTTCTTTTGTACTACGTCCGAGAGCCATTCATGCCCCTATCCGCCAACGTTCTCGCCGCCCCGATAGCCCACAAGGCCGACGGCACTGACCCTTATGCCTGGCTGCAGGACCGCGACAGCGCACCGGTGCTCGATTACCTCAAGGCCGAAAACCGCTATCAAGAAGCGCAATTGGCCGATCAGGCCCAACTTCGCGAAACCTTGTTCGAAGAAATCAAGGCACGGATTCAAGAAACCGACCTGTCGCTGCCCTCGCCTTGGGGCCCGTATCTGTATTACACCCGCACCACGGCAGGTGATGAGTACGCCCGGCATTACCGCTGCCCGCGCCCGGCCGATGACAGTCAGAAGGTTGATGAAAGCCTGGAAGAGCTGCTGCTCGACCCGAACGTGCTGGCCAACGGCGGCTTTTTCTCCCTAGGCGCCTTCAGCATCAGCCCGGACCACCAGCGCCTGGCCTATAGTCTGGACACCAGCGGCGAAGAAACCTACACCCTGTTCGTCAAGGAACTGTCCAACGGCAAAGTCAGTGAGCTGCCGTTCGAGGATTGCGACGGCAGCATGACGTGGGCCAATGACAGCCTGACGCTGTTCTTCGGTGAGCTGGACGACACCCATCGCCCGCACAAGTTGTTTCGCTATCGCCTGGATGGCACTGCGGCCGAGGAGGTGTTCAATGAGCCTGACGGGCGTTTTTTCCTGCATTGCTACCGCTCAAGCTCCGAACGCCAACTGCTGCTGTCCCTCGGCAGCAAGACTACCAGCGAAGTCTGGGTGCTCGACGCCACACAGCCGCTGCAGCCGTTCACCTGCCTGGCGCCGCGAGTCGAAGGCCATGAGTATGACGTCGACCACGGCAAACTCGACGGCCAATGGGCCTGGCTGATTCGCAGCAACCGCGACGGTATCAACTTCGCGCTGTATGAGGCTGCCGACAACGGTGCCGTACCGTCCCAGGATGACTGGCAGAACCTGATCCCTCACAGCGACAGCGTGATGCTCGACGGCATGAGCCTGAACGCCTCGGCCCTGACCCTGAGCCTGCGCGAAGGTGGCTTGCCGATCATTGAGGTCCGCCCCCAAGGCTTGCCCGCCTACCGCGTGCAACTGCCCGATGCGGCCTACAGCCTGCATGTGCAAAACAGCCTGGAGTTCGTCAGCGACAAGATCCGTCTGCGCTACGAAGCCTTGAATCGTCCGGCGCAAATTCGCCAGCTGGAGCTTGCGACTGGCGAACAGATAGTCCTCAAGGAAACCCCGGTGCTCGGCCCGTTCGATCCAGACGCTTATGTGAGTCAACGTCTCTGGGCCACGGCCCCTGACGGTACTCAGGTACCGATCAGCCTGGTGGTCAAACGCGAAGCCTTACTCGAAAACCAAGAGCGCAAGCCAACACCGCTCTACCTCTACGGTTACGGCGCCTACGGTGAAAGCCTTGACCCGTGGTTTTCCCATGCGCGCCTGAGTTTGCTGGATCGCGGCGTCGCCTTCGCCATCGCCCACGTACGTGGCGGCGGTGAACTGGGCGAGGCCTGGTATCGTGCCGGCAAACAGGAACACAAACAGAACACCTTCAGCGACTTCATCGCCTGCGCCGAACACCTGATCGCCAACGGCTTCACCACCTCATCGCAACTGGCGATCAGTGGCGGCAGCGCCGGGGGATTGCTGATCGGCGCGGTGCTCAATCAGCGTCCAGAGATGTTCCAGGCAGCGATTGCCGAAGTGCCGTTTGTCGACGTGCTGAACACCATGCTCGATCCGGACCTGCCGCTGACCGTCACCGAATACGACGAATGGGGCAACCCCGAAGAGCCTGAAGTCTTTGATCGGATCAAGGCTTACGCGCCCTACGAAAACGTCAGTGCCCAGGCTTATCCGGCGACTCTGGTGATCGCCGGCTACAACGACAGCCGCGTGCAGTACTGGGAGGCCGCCAAATGGGTAGCCAAACTGCGGGCGACCAAGACCGACGACCATCTGCTGCTGCTCAAGACCGAACTGGGTGCTGGCCACGGCGGCATGAGCGGTCGTTATCAGGGATTGCGTGACGTAGCGCTCGAATACGCATTTGTTTTTAAGGTTTTGGGCATTGCCTGAGGAACTCCGCCCCTCGTCCCGGTCTTAACACTGGGCCACCGGGCTTTGGCCTCCCACCCAGAGCCCGGAACAGCAACAGACACAAGAAAAAGACCGTGATGACATGTCAGAACCGACCTTACTGAACAACGAAATCCGCGACTGGCTGATGGACTGCGGCATGTTCGATCAGCTGCTGCCGGCCGACTTCAATGCCGCCGCCGGCTACTTCAGCATCAGCACCATCGCCCAAGGCGAAGAGATTTTCCATGAGGGTGATGCCGGCAGCTTCATGTGCATCATCCACACAGGCCAGGTGTCGGTGCAGAAGAGCAACAACGAAGGTCAGTTGGTGACTATCGCGACCCTGCGCAGTGGCCGGGCCTTCGGTGAGATGGCGGTGCTCGACGGCGAACGGCGCTCGGCCAGTTGTGTCGCCGCCAGCGGTTGCCAATTGCTCAATCTGGGCAAGGACTCGCTGGAAAAGATGCTCAACGACGCTCCGAAAATCGCCGCCAAGATCATCCGCGCCGTTGCCATCGCACTGTCCAAACGCCTGCGCATGGCCGATGGGCAGCTGCTTTCGCAGCAGGTCTAACCGCCGGGCGTCTTGTTTTTTTGCTGGTTTTGCTCCAACGCTGGCAAGGTCTGATCCTTGGGTGGATTGGGCATTTCAATCGGTGGCAGCAACGGCGAGCTGGCGCTTGTGCCTCCAGCCTTGGGCACACTCATCGGCGTGATCTGTGGATACGGCGTGGGTGTCGCGGTGCCAGGAGAGCCCGAGGCCGGCCCTGGAGTCACCGGGACAGATTGTAGCTCTTGTGCCTGCGCTGCACTTATCGAGAGCGCGGCCAACACAATGGCCGTTAGAATGGTGCACTTCATCAATGGCTCCGTTGCCCTTGTCGTCTGTCTTCAGGCTACTCTCAACCGCGCAAATTTGCCTTTCTCAATGCCAGTTTTCCCTCCTTAATGAGAGTCCCATGAAACGTTTCGTTCTGCTCGACACCACCCCAATCCCCGAAAACGGCGGTGCCTTGTGCCTGTTCGAATACGGAGAGGATTTCGTCATCAAGATCCAGGGCGGTGACGGCGGGCAGCTAATGAACACGCGCATGCACGGCTCCGAAGACGCCCTGGCGGAGATTCCCTGCCGCAAGGTGGCGGGCCGTCCGGGCTCTCGCGTGTTGATCGGTGGCCTGGGCATGGGCTTCACCCTTGCCGCGGCCCTCAAGCACTTGGGCAAGACCGCCGAAGTCGTGGTCGCTGAGCTGGTACCCGGCGTAGTCGAGTGGAATCGTGGGCCGCTGGGGGAGAAATCCGGTCGACCGCTGCTCGACCCACGCACAGTGATCCGTATGGACGACGTCGCCAAGGTGCTGCAAGCCGAACCGCAGGGTTTCGACGCGATCATGCTCGACGTCGACAACGGCCCCGAAGGCCTGACCCAGAAGGCCAATAGCTGGCTGTATTCCTCTGGAGGCCTTAGCGCCTGCGCCAAGGCCTTGCGCCCCAAAGGTGTGCTGGCCGTGTGGTCGGCCAGTGCTGACCGGCAGTTCTCCGACAAGCTGCGCAAAGCCGGTTTCAAGGCCGAGGAAGTGCAAGTCTTCGCCCACGGCAACAAAGGCACGCGGCACACCATCTGGATTGCCGAGAAGCTCAAGGCCTGAGCTAAACTTGGTTCATAACCGTCATTAGTCTTTTTACAAAGGTGAACCCATGAGTTCGTCAACGCCACCGTCCAACACCGCCAAGCTGGACCGCATCCTCGCCGACGCTCAGCGCGACCGCGAGATGGGCTACCGCGACAAAGCCCTGAAGATGTACCCGCACGTCTGCGGTCGCTGCGCCCGTGAGTTTTCCGGCAAACGTCTGAGCGAACTGACCGTGCACCACCGCGACCATAACCACGACAACAACCCGCAGGACGGTTCCAACTGGGAGCTGCTCTGCCTGTACTGCCACGACAACGAGCACTCGCGCTACACCGACCAGCAATATTTCAGCGAAGGCTCCACCAGCTCACCGAAAATCGCCAAGGCCACCCACAACCCGTTCGCCGCACTGGCGGGGTTGATGAAGAAAGACGAGTAAGCCCTGCCAAATTTTCTTTGATAGTTCCGGCCTCTCGCGAGCAAGCTCGCTCCTACAGGTTATGCGCAATCCATGTAGGAGCGAGCTTGCTCGCGATGGCAATTGACCAGGCAACACACATTTTCTAACTGACCGCCCCTTGAGCAATCCCCGTATAATCGCGGTTTTTCTCGAAGGCACCCGGCTCGTGGCAAACAAACGGTACAGCTGCATTGGTTTGTATAACCCCAAATCACCGGAGAACGTCGGTTCGGTGATGCGCGCCGCTGGCTGTTATGGCGTGGCGTCGGTGTTCTACACCGGCAAGCGTTATGAACGCGCCCGCGACTTCGTCACCGACACCAAGAAAGTCCATCAGGACATTCCGTTGATCGGCATCGAAGACCTGAAAAAAATTCTCCCTCTGGGCTGCGTGCCAGTCGCTGTCGAACTGGTCGAAGGCGCCCGCTCGCTGCCGGAGTACACCCATCCGGATCGCGCGCTGTATATCTTCGGCCCGGAAGACGGTTCCCTGGATAAAGACATCCGTGACTGGTGCGAAGACGTGGTGTACATCCCGACCACCGGCTGCATGAACCTCGCCGCGACCGTCAACGTGGTGCTTTACGACCGCATGGCAAAAGGCAATAACACACGCTCCGGTCCGAAGTTCTAGTTTGCAACTATAAAAACGGACGGAACAAGCGACGCGCTCGCGCAGTCAGCTTTATATCAATCACCCTTCTGGAGACAGATCATGAGCGACAGCAAAATCGTAGAGCGCATCGAATCCACCCCGCTCCAGACTCAGCCGACGCAAAACGTCCAGGGCTGGGAGCGCATTGGCTCGCTGGCCGGTGGCGTGGTGATGATGGGCAAAGGTCTGCGCCGTGGTGGCGTTTTCGGTTTGATTCAGGTGGCGATTGGCGGCGTAGCCCTGGCCCGAGGCATCACTGGCCACAGCTCGGCGAAAGACCTGCTGGAAAAAAGCCGTCAGGACATGAACAACGTGCGCTCGAAAATCGAACGAGCCGGGAAAGAGTTGAGCCGCTTGAAAGCCAATGCAGAGGCGGCGAATCGTACTGCGACGGTGACTGGCAATGATTCGGTGAAATCGCCTAAAGCCGGGGTTTGATGGCGCTGGTGTACCAACAAAGTCTTCATTGACCCAAAAAGATCGCAGCCTGCGGCAGCTCCTACGCCGACCGCGTCCCCCTGTAGGAGCTGCCGCAGGCTGCGATCTTTTGATCTCTTGCGACTACTGCAACAACTCGCTATCGAGCACCTTCGACGGCTCGCCGAGGATGCTTCCACTCAATTGCACAAACTCCTTGGTGCTGACGCTTCCCAAGTGCATGACCGCGCGCATCACATCATCCAGTGAACGTTTGTTACGGGTTTTCAGGCGTATCTCACGGTCCAGCTCCTGCAACAGCAACACCGCTTTGGCAACCGCCGGCCCGCTGATTTTCTCACCGCGCAAGGTGGTGACTGCGTGGCTGTCCTTGGCCAGTCTGGTCTCCAGGGCCTGATAACGCTCGTCACTCATGCCACCCGCCCGGCGCACCAGTTCGATCGCGTAGTACTCAGCAAAGCCTTCTCTGATCCAGTCGCTGCGCTGGCTGCCGTTAATCCGGCCAAAGACCTGAACCAACTCGCGCACCAAGGGGCTGGCGCCACTTTCGCTGACCAGCGGTACGCGACTGTGCAGGTAGATCGAATCTCGCCCGGCCAGGCTGCCGCGCCACATCGGGTCGGCGGCGCCGACAATCAGCAACTTGTTCGGGTGACGCGGGAATACCGCCTGCACTTGCGGCCAAACGAAAGTCAGCAGCGTCAGCACGTCCATACGCCGCATGCCCTGCCCTAGCGGCGAGGCGACCGTGACTTCGGTTTCTCCCAGGCGAGTGCGGCGACTGCCCAGGGTTCCAGCGAGCATCCAGCCGGTCGGCCGGTCAAGCAGGCGCGAAACGTTGTCGATCCGAAAGCGGTTTTTGCCAATACGCGGCCAAGCGGTTTCGACGCTTTTCCAGCCTGTCGGCAATTCGAATTCCAGACGCGACACCAGCTCGATGCCGTCCTGTTGATCCAAACGCGCTGCCGGCACCAGGTCTTCGCCGCGCAGCAACGCCCAACTCGGGGTCATGCGCGTTTCGAAAGTGCCATTCTTGCGGGCATGGCTGATACGTACACGGTAGGTGAGACTGGATTTGCCACTGGCAGGTCGCCAGATACCGCGCAGATTTTCGAGCGTTTTGGGCGTAGCGGATTGCCACTGACCATCGGCCTGGAAATCGCTGTAATCACCGCGGTTGCCCAGATCGAAGTCCAGACTACGCACCGCAGCACCGTCGGCCAGTGTCAGCCGCACTTCGGCCTGATCACTCTGCGGCAACAAACGTACGTGGTAATCCAGATCGACTTTCTTCGCCGCCCACAGCGGCGAACTCAGCGCCAACAGCAGAAAAGCTAACGGCAGCCTTGATCCCACAGCCATACACACTCCCTGGTGAGTCAACGTTGAAACGCTTAACCCGCTCGGCTCTCAACCAGCACGCTCTTAACCAGCACGAAATATCAGATGATCTTCCCAATCTTCTTCGGCGACGCTGCCTTCGGCGAGCATGCGCCCGGATTGAGAGATGCGTTCGTGGTGCACCGCATCGCGGTCACCACAGACCAAATGGTGCCAGAGCGGCAAGTCCTTGCCTTCGCTGACCAAACGGTAGCCGCACGTTGGCGGCAACCATTTGAACTGATCAGCCTTGCCCGGCGTGAGCTGGATGCAATCGGGCACCGAGTCGCGACGATTGGTGTAATCGGTGCACTGACAGGTTTTCAGGTCCAACAGCTTGCAGGCAATTCGCGTGTAATAGACGCTGTTGTCGTCCTCATCCTCGAGCTTTTGCAGGCAGCACAGGCCACAGCCATCGCACAACGACTCCCACTCCTCTTGATCGAGTTGTTCGAGGGTTTTGCGTATCCAGAAAGGTTCGACTTTGGCGGCCATGGCTCAAACATCAGTATCAGGGAGTGAAAAGGCCGCCAGTCTAGTGCCCAAGGCCCCGCGGGCCAAGCGCTTACGACTGCCGGTAGATCAAGACTTGTCAGTTTACACGCCGCGAAGTAGCTTTGCGGGTCGCACAGGCCCATGCCCAAGTGCCATTAACGCTCAACCGCGTTGCACCCGGCGAACTGCAAGAGGGCCAGAAAAACCACCTCGCACAGCTCAACCGCGCCCGCCGGTTTTTACCCTTTTTTCATTCATAAACGTAGCCAGGAACTCTTCATGAGCGCTAATCCCCGCGTTGCCGAATATGCGATCCACCCACAGTTCACCGACCGCTGGTCTCCCCGCGCCTTCACCGGTGAAAGCATCCCGCAAGAAACCCTGCTGAGCTTTTTCGAAGCCGCGCGCTGGGCACCATCCGCCTACAACTCGCAGCCGTGGCGCTTTCTCTACGCGCGTCGCGATACGCCGAACTGGGAGCGTTACCTGGGGCTGCTGAATGAATTCAACCGCAGCTGGGCACAACACGCCTCGGCGCTGGTGATCGTGATGTCGAAAACCACCTTCACGGCGCCTGGTGCCGAGGAAGAAACTCCGGCGCTGTGGCACACCTTTGACACCGGCTCGGCCTGGGGCCATTTGGCGCTGCAAGCCAGCCTCAGCGGCTGGCACTCCCACGGCATGGCCGGTTTCGATCAGGAGCTGACCCGCAAGGAGTTGAATATTCCTGAAGGCTACGCGCTGCATGCCGCCGTGGCGATCGGCAAACTGGGGGACAAGGCGACCCTGGCCGAGTACCTGCAAGCCCGGGAAACCCCAAGCCCGCGCCGCCCACTGAATGAGTTGGCGGCTGAGGGTGATTTCAGTTTGTAAGCCACACTGCAAAACCAACTGTGGGAGCGAGCTTGCTCGCGATGGCGGCGTGACAGTCAACAGTGATGCTGAATGTGATGGCCCCATCGCGAGCAATCGAGCGTCGACCGGCTGCTCCCACAGTTGATCACCGCGACTTCAATACCCGCGATTGAAATCCACTTCCCCGCGCAACGCCGTATCGGCCTGATACGCCCGCAGGTTCTCGACAAACAACTGCACCATCATTGACGGTGAAGTCGGCGCCGAACTGTGGCCGGTCAGCAGCAAGCCCCAGGCCGTCCAGAACGGGTGACGCTGCGGCAACGGTTCCTGACGGCAGACGTCGATCACCGCCCCCGCCAAATGCCCTTCCTTCAACGCTTCGACCAGATCCGCGTCGACCACCGCCACACCGCGCCCGACGTTGATGAACAACCCGGTCGGCTTGAACTGCTTGAAAAGCGCCGCGTCGTACAGATCATGGGTGTTGGGAGTATTGGGCAGCAGGTTGACTACATAATCGACCTCCCCGACCAGACGCCCCAAATCCTCCAGCCCGGCAACTTCGATAAACGGCGACTGCTCTCGAGCTTCGCTGGCGATGCCGTACAACTCGACGCCGAACGGCAGCAGGAACTGCGCCACGCTACGGCCAATATCGCCGGTGCCGACAATCAATACCTTGCGTCCCGCCAGGCTCTGGCCCAAGCGGTTGTCCCACTTGCGCTCGACCTGGCTGACCAGGCGTGCCAGTACTTCGCGCTCGTGGCCGAGCATATAGGTCAGCACGTACTCGGCCATGACCTGTCCGAAAATACCCACTGCCCGTGTCAGCCGGTAATGCCGAGGCAAACCCTCGGCAAGCAACGGGGTGATCCCCGCCCAAGTCGATTGCAGCCACTGCGGCTCGTGGCCCTGACGCAGCAGGGTCGCCAGCAAATCCGGCTGGCCGAGCCAGATCGGACAATCAGCGGCAAGGCTCGCCAGCTCGGCGGAGTCGCCACTGGTGAGCACTTCTAGGTCAGGAGCAGCCTGACGCAACAATTTGGCGTAAAGAGCGTGGTCGTGTTCAGCAATCAGAACGCGCATGGTTCAAACCTTTCAAAAACAGTGCAGGTGATCGTCGACGGGGTTTTCCCCATCACTAACGGCCACCGCCAGATTATTCAGTTCCATTTGTAAGAGTGCTCTGGACAGAGCACCCGGACCGGTCCGTCAGAGCGGATCATTACGCCGCAGCAATTCTTCGGGCAAATGCTCAATGTACTCGTCTTCGGCTGGCGGCATTTGCAGGTGATAGCCCTGCTTGTCGAGGTTTTCCAACACGATGTTGATGTCCTCGCGGGACAACTTGCGCTCCGGGCTAAGCACCAGATCGAAGGCATGATGCGGTTTGCCGAACGCCAGCAGCAGGGTTTCCGGGACGCGCTCCAGGGCATCGCTTTTCAGCACGTAGAGGTACATCTCGTTCTTGCGCAGGCTTCGATAGATGGAACAAATACGTTTCAAGGCTGTTCTCCGGCGGTGGCCAGGCTGTCGAGCAGCGCCTGGCCCATCAATTCGCGGCGCCAGCCACGCAATGAATCAGGTAATTGATAAGGGCCCTCGGGGAAGCCGCTTTTGAGCAGGGCTTCCAGGGTTTTCTTGCGCAGCATTAATTCCGGCGCCATGTCCAGGCGTTCAGCTTCAGCCTGACCGAGTGCCCGCAAACGCTTGATCAGCGCCGCAGCCTCCACTGGCAATGGCTCAGGCACCGCTGGGGGCCATTGATCTGGCGATACACTGCCAGCCTGCTTGATCAGATCAAGCAGAAACTCGCCGTCCTGACGCACGGTACGCGGGTGCATGTCCTCGATTTTTGCCAGCGCCGCAAGGTTGTCCGGCTGAGTCCGGGCCAATGGCCACAACGAGTGTTCACGGACAATCCGGTTACGCGGCAAGTCACGAGCGCGGGCTTCGCGCTCACGCCAGGCGCAGAGTTCACGCAGCACGGCGAGTTGGGCGCGGGAGAGTTTCCAGGCCAGTTTGGCCTCGCGATAAACTTCGTACGGGTCGACTTCGCGGCGCAGATTGGCCACCAGTTCAGCACCGTCGTCCAGTACCCAGGCGTACTTGTCGTCAGATAGTTTCGGACGCAACCGGATGTAAACCTCAGCCAGATGCACAGCATCTTCTGCGGCATAGCTGATTTGGGTTTCAGACAACGGGCGCTGCAACCAGTCCGAACGGGTCTCGCCCTTGGGCAGGTCGATGCCCAGCACTTCCTGGACCAGGCGTGAATAGCCCATAGAGAAACCCAGGTTCAGGTAGGCGGCGGCCAATTGCGTATCGAACAGCGGCGCTGGCAGGCTGCCGGTCAGACGCAGCAATACTTCCAGGTCTTCGCTGCAGGCGTGTACGACCTTGATCACCGCCGGGTTTTCCAGCAATGCGGCCAAGGGTTGCCAGTTGTCGATCGTCAAAGGATCAATCAGGTAAGCGCGCACGCCATCGCCAATCTGAAGCAGCCCGGCGATTGGATAAAAAGTGTCGACCCGCATGAATTCGGTGTCGAGGGCAACGAATGGCAGCTGCTGCCACTCGGCGCAAAACTGACCGAGACTATCGTTGTCGCGAATCCAGTGAATATCGATGGCCACACGGCTCTCCCTTGAAGAATGGCGCGCAGTATATATCGCCCTCGGCGATTTCCGAGCATCCACTGCATAAGAGCATGAGGGAAAACACCTGTCGGACGATCAGAATAGTCGAGAGATCAGGACTAGCTGCCTTTGCGCAGTACGTAAACCCGCGACAGGGCAAAGCCGGGTAGGAAATTTTGATAACTGAGAATCTCGAAACCCGCCTGTCTGAACTCGCTCTCCACCTGAGCTTTACTGGCCAGCGGGTGCTTCGCAACGCCCGTCGACGACTCCTCGTCAGCGCCTTGCCCCTGGCCCCGGCGAATTTTCAAGCCGCTGTCGACGTCCACCGAAACGATCACGGCGTCACGACTGACACGGTGAAATTCACGCAGCAGGAGCATTCGGTGCTCACTGCTGACAATGTGCCGAAACAACTGCATGCAGAAAATGCAGTCCACCGCATTGGCCGGCAGTCCAATGGTGAACGCCGAGCCCTGAAAGGTTTTTACCCGTTTGAGCAGGCCAGGCGAGTGATGGGTCTGGGCATGGTTGAGCATGTCCTGAGAGTTGTCCGTCGCCAGGATTACCCGATTGGCATGCCCGGCCAGCACCGACCAGAAACGCCCGACACCGCAAGCCACATCGAGAACCAGCCCGGGCTCGCCCGCCGCTTTGAGGGCGCGCCGCACCAACTGCTCACCTCGCCAAAGCGAGAGTCGCCGGGCCAACCCGGTCGGCCGTGTCTCCAGGCAAACTCGAGCGTGCTCCTGGTCGTAACGCTTGGCGAACTCAAGCTCGATGGAGGATGGGGGCTGCGATGACATGACTCGCGAACTCTTGTGAAGGAATCTACTGGCGACAGATTAAAGGCTGGCGCGTGAAAAAAAAGTTGAACGGTCGTGAGGATCTCACTGAGTGGCCACAACTCCGTCTATCACATTGCCCCGACAACCGGCGAACATATCCAGGTTGGCGTTGTAGACACTGCTATTGACTTCCAACAGGCCGAGCATCGAATGGAACAGATTGTCCTGGCTCAGTGGTTTTTCGCGACTCAGCTGCAGACAACGGGAGTCCACCGAGAACGCCTTCTGATAACTGTCCGAAAACCAGGCCAGCATCGCCACATGCTTCTGTTGCTCCGGCGCCAGCAGGTAAGGCGTGCCATGCAGGAACAGGTTGTATTCACCGAGCGACTCGCCGTGATCCGACAGATAGAGCATCGCGGTGTCAACCTTGTCCTGATTACTGCGCAGCAAGTCGATCAACATCGACAACACGTGATCGGTGTACACCAGGGTGTTGTCGTAACCATTGACGATACTGTCGCGACTGCAATCGTTCAGCGCATTGCTTTCACAGACGGGGGTAAAGCGCTCGTACTCTTTGGGATAACGCTTGAAGTACTCAGGCCCGTGGCTGCCCATCTGGTGCAGCACCAGCACGGTGTCTTTATCGAGGTTGTCGATGAAGTGCTGCAAGCCTTGCAGCAGGATTTCATCGCGGCACTCGCTATTGGCACACAACACTGGATCCTTGAGGTTGCTCACATCGTCGACCGTGACCCGATCGCAGGTGCCTTTGCAGCCTGACTGGTTATCCCGCCAGATCACTTCCAGCCCGGCGCGCTTGAGCACATCCAACAGGCCTTCTTCATTCTTCGCCTTACTGGCGTCGTAATCCTTGCGGCCCATGTTGGAGAACATACACGGCACGGACACCGCGGTTTCCGTACCGCAGGAATGCACATCGGTAAAGGCGATCAGGCCGGCCTCTTTATCCAGTTTCGGCGTTGTATCGCGGTCATAACCCAGAATGCCGAAGTTCTCCGCACGGGCACTCTCGCCCACCACAAGAACCGTCAACGATTTGCGGGTATGGGTTTGCCAGCTCGGACTCTTCTGCGCATCTTCACCGATCTTGATGAACGGTTGCCGGGCAGACACCACCTGCTCGCTCAGATAACCGACAGCAGCACCGATGTAATTACTCGGAACCACCATCAAACGCAATTCGTGATGATTGCGGAACAATGAAGACAACCCTTGGTAGTTGAGCAGCGCCACAACGCCTATCACGCCAGCCGAGACAATACCCACCAGAGCTTTACTTAATAACTCACGATGCCAACGACGATAGTTAATAGGGGTTTTCCATAACAGCAATGACGGCAGCACCCCCAAAAAAACAACATAGGCAAACCACTTCAGTGACAGCAAGTCGCGCACTTCAGTCGCGTTGGTTTCTGCGAAGTTGCGCAACATTCCGGCGTCGATCAAAACACCGTACTGCGCCATGAAATAAGCCACGCTCGCACTGACTAAAAACATCAGTATCAGCACTGGCTTGAGGACATAACGAAAGGCCAGTAGGGTCAATATGATATTGAACACACACAAAATCATTACACCAAACGCCACACACATGGCGATGCCTTGCCCGTCGGATGGGATAATGTCAAACAGGTGTTGCCAGAGAACAAAATTGAAGCCCAATAATAAAAAAGTACTGGCAATCAACGTCACCCACTCAGGGCGCACGGCTTTAACATTCAACATCACGGTCTGCTTAATCCTTAAAAGAAGTGCCATCGAGGAATCATGCAAATATTACACGCCCACGACAGCACAAACTTTAAGCATCCGACCATCAATTTTTCGTGAAAAGAAGCCAACAAATAGTTGATCACTGGCAAATTGCCAAAATCTCTGCCAGAACCCGGACGCTTTAGGCCTGGTGCAAATACCAGCGCCAGTCCTGCTCACCCACTTCCCCCATGAACTGACGGTACTCGGCACGCTTCACCGCCAGATAAACCCCAAGAAACTCGGCACCGAATGCGTCCCGCGCCCAGGACGAGCCTTCCAGTGCGCGCAAGGTGGTCAACCAGTCCGTAGGCAGCAGCTCTTTGGCCTGAGCGTAACCATTGCCTTCAACCGGCGCACCAGGGTCACGCTGTTCACGAATACCCCGATGAATACCCGCCAGAATCGCTGCCGCCGCCAGATACGGGTTGGCATCTGCACCACAGATACGGTGTTCAATATGCCGGGAAAACGCCGGACCGCCGGGCACTCGCAGGCTGACAGTGCGGTTGTCCACACCCCAGGTAGCGGCCAACGGCGCGTAGCTGTTGGTCTGGAAACGTCGATAGGAATTGGCATTCGGGCAAAACATCAGCAACGAATCAAGCAAGGTACTGAGCATGCCGCCGACCGCCTGCCTGAGCAGCGGCGTGCCGTCGGGTGCTTCGCTGGCGAATAGGTTATTGCCGTCCTTGTCCGCCAGACTGACGTGCATGTGCATGCCGGTGCCGGCCAGGTCGTCGAACGGCTTGGCCATGAAACAGGCGGTCATTGCGTGCTTGTGCGCCACACCCTTGACCAGGCGCTTGTAACGCACTGCCTCATCCATCGCCTGCAAGGCGTCGCTGCGATGTTCAAGGGTGATCTCCACCTGCCCCGGCGCGTACTCGGAAATTGCCGTGCGCGCCGGAATGCCCTGGAGTTTGCAGGCGTTATAGAGATCCGCGAGAAACGGTTCGATCTGCTCCAACTCACGTAGGCCATAGACCTGTGTCGCCAGCGGTCGACCGCCATCGACATCCCGTGCAGGTTGTGGCCGGCCGTTGCTGTCGCGTTGGCGATCAAGCAGATAAAACTCCAGCTCCGCAGCCATCACCGGATAGTAGCCATCGGCTTTGAGCGCATCGATCACCTTGGCCAGCAAGTGCCGTGGATCCGCCACCGTCGCCGGCATCCCCTCTTGCGGGTGCATGCTGACTTGCACTGCTGCCGTAGGAATCTGCCGCCATGGCATGCGCTGCAAACTGCCGCTGAGCGGATACGCCCGGCAGTCGATATCACCGACCTCCCAGACCAGCCCGGAGTTTTCTACATCGTCGCCATTAATGGTCAAACCGAGGATGGTGCTCGGCAGCGGCCGTCCGCTGTCATACACCGCCAGCAGTTCATCGCGATGCAGCAGCTTACCCCTCGGCACACCGTTGTTGTCGAGAATGAACAACTCGAACATCTCGATATCCGGGTTGTGCTCAAGAAAGGTCAGGGCTTCTTGTTTGGAGGCAAAGGCGGTCGTGGCAAAACTCATGGGAACTCTCGTATTTCCGCGTCAGGCAAACGCGCAGGCGCCGCCGGTTCGATCCAGTCCACCGTATAGGGCGACGTGCGATCCGTATAAAGACTTAACGGGAAATGCGGATATCCGGTGGGCGCGCATGACGACAGTGCCACAGCGCCCAGAAGGCCAGTTCAGAAGGGAGTGCAGATAAGCTCGGCGCGGTGGCGGGCGTGAATCGGCGACGGGGCTGAAGGCTTGACGCGCAAGCGCCAGGCGAAGCCTCATGTTTGATTCCGACTAGCCATGCGTCCATACAAAAAACCGCAGTAAACAGATGCCAAGCAGCGTCACACGGGCGGATAAGCCGTTAAATCCAGACTTGATGAAGTTTGGTTGCAGATTGACTAAACATTTCCGCGCTGTTCGACTAACTCGACAAACGCCCCACACGCCGAACTTCGGTAAGCGCCCTTGCGGCTGAGCAGCGCCACGGTGCGTTGTAGCAACGCGGGGTCAAGTTCCAGCGACTGCAATCCCGTCTGCTCGCGGGCAATAGCTTGCGGAAGGATGGTCGCCAGTTGGCTGCGGCGCACAATCTCAATAATCGCGCTGATGGAGTTGGCTTCAATCGCGATGCGTGGCGCGATGTTTTGCTCAAGGCAGTAACGGTCAATGTGCTGCCGAGTGGCGAAGTCGCCGCTGAGCAAGACCAACGTCTGCTCACCCAGAGCGTGAGCACTCAGCGACTGTTGCCCGGCGAAACCCGGATGCGCATCACTCACCACCAGGCTCAAGGTTTCGGCGAACAGCGACTGACATTCGATATCGGCCAAATGTTCACCGCTGAAACCGATACCGATATCCAACAGGTCTTCAGCCAGCGCCGCCTCTATACGGTCCTGAGTCATTTCCTCGACGCTCAGGTCGATCGCCGGGTAGAGGCTGTTGAAGCGGGTAAGCAACGGGCCGATCAGATAAGTGGTGAAGGTCGGGGTCATCGCCAGGCGCAACGAACCTCGACTCAGATCCTGCACGTCATGCATCGCCCGCTTGGCCGCCTGCAGATCCTGCAGGGCCTGTCGCGCATAACGCACATACGCCTCACCGGCGTCGGTCAGGCGAACGCTACGCCCCGAGCGGTCGAATAACGGCGCACCAAGGGAGTCCTCCAGTTGCTTGATCTGCTGCGACAGCGTCGGCTGGGACACATGCAGAGCTTCAGCAGCTCGAGTGAAGTTGCGATGCTCGGCGACCGCGAGCAGGTAGCGAATATGGCGTAAGAGCATGAGCGTTCAACTATAGGCCTGACTTATGGAAACGATAATAAGCCGATCTTGGACGCTATAGCTGAAAACTTTCATCCTTGCCCCCATCAGCAACGCAAGGAGAACCACCATGCAAGACATCATCGACGGCTTCCTCAAGTTCCAGCGTGACGCCTTTCCGGAGCGCAGCGAACTGTTCAAACAACTCGCCACCACGCAAAGCCCCGGCACGTTGTTCGTCACCTGCTCAGACAGTCGGGTAGTTCCGGAGTTGCTGACCCAACAAGAACCCGGTGACATGTTCGTGATTCGCAATGCTGGCAACATCGTCCCGTCCTACGGACCTGAGCCGGGCGGTGTCTCGGCCACGGTTGAATATGCAGTCGCCGTACTCGGCGTCAGCGACATCGTGATCTGCGGCCATTCTGACTGCGGCGCAATGACCGCTATCTCCACCTGCAAATGCCTCGACCACTTACCCGCCGTCGCCAATTGGCTGCGTCACGCCGAGTCGGCCAAGGTGATCAACGCCTCTCGTACTCACGCATCAGCTGAAGACCGCCTGGATTCGCTGGTACGGGAAAACGTCATTGCCCAACTGGCCAACCTCAAGACCCACCCCTCGGTCGCCCTGGCCCTGGAGCAAGGTCTACTGAACCTGCACGGCTGGGTCTACGACATTGAAAGCGGCTGCATCGCCGCCCTGGACGGCGCGTCCCAACGCTTCGTTTCGCTCGCCGAACACCCGAAAACCTGCGCGCTGTCCAGCCAATTGCAACACGCCGCCTAACCGACATTTCTTACGAAACTAAAGAGGAAATCATCATGCTGCAATCCCAATTCTCTCAAGCTCCGCGCCTGGCTCTGGCTGACATCATCATCGACACCAAGGCACGCAAGAACCTGTCATGGCAGGACCTGACTGACGGCACCGGCTTGAGTCTGGCTTTCGTCACCGCCGCCCTGCTCGGTCAGCACCCCCTGCCAGCCGACGCGGCCGATGTGGTCTGCGACAAACTCGACCTGGACCAGGATGCCAGCCGCCTGCTGCAAAGCGTGCCATTGCGCGGCAGCATTCCAGGCGGCATCCCGAGCGACCCGACCGTTTACCGCTTCTATGAAATGCTGCAAGTCTACGGTTCGACCCTTAAAGCCCTGGTCCACGAGCAATTTGGCGACGGCATCATCAGCGCCATCAACTTCAAACTGGACATCAAGAAAGTCGAAGACCCAGACGGCGGCTCCCGCGCGGTGATCACCCTGGATGGCAAGTACTTGCCGACCAAACCGTTCTGATAAGCCGCCAGGAAGGTTCTTTGAACCTTCCTGGCACTCAGCATGTTCGCCACCACCAGCCTCACCTGATTTATCAATAACAGCAGAGCGTTGTTGAAGGCCTTGTGCTGGCGATGGAATCCGTAGGTCGCCTTACCTACACGCTGTGTCCCACAACTGACCATGAAACCTCCCAGAAGCCATTCTCTTGGGACTATCGTTCCGTTACCCTTTTACTTATGTGTTGCGCTCAACCGGCGCAAGGAGCTTGAGACGGAACGGATGCTGAACAGCAACTTGCTTAGAAAGCTCGACATGCAGGACCTCATGGTGTTTATCGCTGTTTATGAACAAAGCAGCGTCACCGGCGTGTCCGAAACCCTCCATGTCAGCCAGTCCACTGTCAGCTATTGCCTGAAAAAGCTGCGCACCAGCTTCGAGGATGAGTTGTTCATCAATACCCGAACGGGTATGCGTGCGACCTACAAAGCCACCACGATGTACGGGCATGCGCTGAAGATTCTTGAAAGCATCAACCTGTGCCATTCCGGTGCTCAAACCTTCGATCCGACCCAGAATGCCGTGACATTCAACCTTTGCGCGCCGGAATACTTCGAGCTGCTGATATTGCCGCGATTATTGAGAAACTTCGATTTCGCCGACCTGCCAGTGATCGTCAATCTGCAAAAGCTCGAAGCCGATATTCCCACCGATAAACTGCACGACGGCAGTCTCGACCTGGTGATTTGCTTCGGCCCCGACTTTCACCGCGACCACAACACCTTCAAATCCCGGATCCTGGTTGAAGACGACTTGGTGTGCGTCCTCGATAAACGCGCGACCCCGCTGGAGCCGCGCTTCAGCCTGCAAACGTTTGTCGAGCGTGGTCACGTTTTCCCCACGCCCTGGACGTCCGACACCAACATGGTGGATGGCTGGCTGGCCCACCAGGCGCACAAACGGCAGATTGTTGCGCGAGCCAATAGCTACAGTGCGGCACTCAAGATGATCACCGGCACCGACTTCATCCTGACGCTGCCACGGCGCATTCAAACATTGTTGGCCAATGATGCGGTCTTCAGCCACTGCGAAGCACCGAACGGCGTGCCGGGATTCACCCTCGACATGCGCTGGAGTGAAGCCAGCGATCAGGACTGCGCCAATACCTGGCTTCGTGAGCAAGTGCTCAAGGTCTGCGCGGAACAGGGCTTGATCTGAACCGAAGACCTGGCCTGTCAGTGGCCGATAGCCGTCTTGGTGTAGGACTCACGATCGATATCCAGAATCTCCGCGCACAACTGCACGTCTACATCGGCCGGCCATTCACACAAGTCCTGCAGCACTGCCAACAGGCTTTGCGACAACTGCTTCTTGATCTCGGCCGAACGCCCGCTCAACAGCGCCAACTTCACATGCACAAAAGCACGCTCGCCCATTCCGGTACCCACCCGAAATGTGCCCACCTGCACTGCCCGGCTCTTGATATCGAACTCCGCTGCAAACTGCCCGGAAGCCACCAACGCATGGTTGAGTCGCAACAACGCCTTGTCGGCATCGAGCGCTGGCAGGTTGGGGGTGTATTCCATATGCAGGTGAGGCATGTCTGTGCTCCTGAACGGGTAAACGAAAGGTCGTACATATACCACAGACCTGTCCTGCCCCTGACCGCGTGTTAATGCTCCGGGGCATCCACTGCATCGCGCAGCGCAAGGTTTTCCCAAGCAGCAACCATGATCACCACCGCCGTGGTCAGCGCGCCCAGGACCAACGCCGAAAAAAGATGATTCAGCGCCACGGGCAGCAATGCGAGCAACAAGGCCAAACCGACCAGGTGCGACAGCGGCGGCAGAATGCGATCGGCCATCACCCACTTGAACAGCGCAGTGCCGAGCAAAAACAGCCAAGGTCCGGCGATGATTGCGATGATGCCGGCGTCGGAGGCATGGTCCGGGTGCACCAACACCAGTTCATCGGCCACCGCACTGACGATAATCCCGGCCACGATCAACGCATGCAGATAGGTATAGGCAATCCGCGCCTGGCGACCGGGATCTGTGGAGTGGGCAATGCGATGGTGAGCCCGCTCGGCGCCGCTGTCGAAATACACCCACCACATCGCCACGCTGCCAAGCACCGCCACCAAAAATGCCATCAACCCCAGCGGGCTCCAGGCCTGTTCGGAGAAGGTCGCGCCGGTGACCAGCAGCGATTCACCCAAGGCGATGATCACGAACAATCCACAGCGCTCGGCCATGTGATTGCCTTCTACGTTCCAGTCGGTCAGCGTCGAGCGGCCGAGCCCCGGCACCCAGAAATACAACGACGGTGAGATCAGTTCGATCAACAGCGCCAGCGTCCAGCAGGCCAGACGCTGATCGCCTTCGAGCAGCCCGCCGCTGATCCAGAAAATTCCGGAAAGTACCATCCAGGCCAGAATGCGCTGGAAGTTGCGGGTCATGTTCAACGGCGCGCCACGCACCGCCCAGATCGCAAACAACGTGCGCCCGACCTGCATGAACACATAGGCGCCGGCGAACAGCAGACCGCGATCGGTGAAGGCCTTGGGAATCGAAGACGACAGCAACAACCCGGCGACCATCAGCCCGAACAAGCCAATGCGGACGGGGATCCGTTCCGGATCGAGCCAGTTGGTGACCCAGGAGGTGAATATCCACACCCACCAGACCGCCACCATCATCAACGCGACCTGCACCGCACCACCGATGGAGAGGTGGGCCAGCAAGGAGTGCGAGAGTTGGGTGACGGCGAACACAAACACCAGATCGAAAAACAACTCGACCATGCCGACCTTGCCACTGTCGTGGCTGCCACGCCCACGCAACAGAGAACGGGAACTGCTCATGGGGTGAATCTCCGGACCAATCCTGGGAAGTAACGCTACACAGCAAAGTAGCGCAACGTCGAGATATCAAGCAGACCCGCGGCACATTGCGTTGGTTTCAGAGCGACTTGAGGCTCTCTACATCGGACAACCCGTTCTCACTCATAAACGCTTCCAGGCGCGAACGCAGCCAGCGCTCGGCCGGGTCGGTATCAACGTGGCTCAGCCAGACCATGGATAAATCCAGCGTCGGTGTCTTGAACGGGAACGGCTCTTTGAACAGTTGGCCTGAAGCCGCCATAGCGGTGGCCGTGTAATCCGGCAGACTGGCGATCATGTCAGTGCCAGCCAGCAATGCCGGCAACGAGCTGTATTGCGGTACGGACAGCACCACGTGGCGCTTGCGGCCAATTTCGCTCAGCCACTCATCAGCAAATCCGCTGACATTGGCCGTGTGAGAAACCAGCACATGCGGCCGCGAGCAATACTCGTCCAGGGTCAGAGGCGTTTCAGAGGCGTCCGCGCGCAACACGCTGGGTTGGATATGCCTGAGCAATTTGCGCTTGGCATTGGCCGGCAGGCCGCGGGTCTGACTGATCCCGACGGTGATATCGCCGGACGCCAGCAAGTCCGGGATACGCCAGTAATCAACGTGCTGGACAACGAACACCACCCGCGGCGCCTCCTGGCGCAACGCACGCAATAACGGTGGCAGCAAACCGAATTCAACATCATCGGACAAACCAATTCGAAAGGTCATGGTGCTGCTGGCGGGGTCAAAATCGTGGGTCAGACTCAGAGCGACCGACAACGAATCCAGCGCCGGCGATAGGTGTCGAATGATCTCCTCTGCCCTCGCCGTCGGCTCCATGCGATGACCAACCCGAATGAACAGCGGGTCGTTGAACATCGTGCGCAAGCGATTGAGCGCCGAACTGATGGTGGGTTGCCCGAGAAACAGCTTCTCTGCCACCCGCGTCACATTGCGCTCCAGCATCAGTGTTTCGAACACGACCATCAGATTGATGTCGGCCTTGCGCAGCTCATTGCGATTCATCTACTGCCCCCAGTCTCCAAGACTGCGGGCAGTGTAAAAAGGCCTGAGGGCCGGCGTCTACCCGTCGGCGCAGAAGATCTCCCTGACCGTCTCCCTCCGGATCCCGGCGAACTTGAGACGCAGCGGAAATGACCAGGATGAATGCCTGAAAAAAACTAGCCCAGGTGATTCAAAACGCCAGCCCCCCCATAAGAACAGGCAGCAGGGTGATCGCCAGATTTTTTCCGGAAAGCTTCATCGATAAGTCCAATAATTATGCAGTACAAAGGTGAAGGCAGGGATGGTCAGCGCTACCGCCCCGATCCCTAGCAGATAATGAAGCCCGGCCATTTGGGCGGCCCAGGCCACCAGCATCGCCAGTAAAAAACCTGCCCCCGAGACCATCATGAAACGCACCAGCATCCGGCCATGCAATCGGCTGGAAAAACTCCAGGTGGTGTTCACCACGTAGGAAACCACGGTCGCAACGGCGAACGCCACGCCGTTGGCCAAGGGCGGCAGGGGCAACACATAGTTGATGAACAGCACGGCAATGAGTGCATGAAGGGCCGTGACGAACAATCCGGTCACAGCAAAACGCAGGGCACGCTTGATCAAGGCAGACTTGTCGGCGCCTGTCTCGCGGCTCATTGCTTGTCACTCAAGCAGCATGGCGTCACGGTTTCTGCGCCAGACAGAACGCCGTCAGACCACCCAGACGGTTCGCGCCCATGAAGGGAAGCTCGACACTGCACAACGTCTTCAACAACGTATTGACCAGCGGATGATGCCGCTTGAGTTGCGAGCGCGGTGGCGACGGTTGTGCACCTTTTGGCAGCAGCCGCAGAGTTGCCGCAATGGGGAAGACCAGACCGAAGTAGTAAGCCCCGTGCTTGACCGTCAAACCTGCGTCCCTGGCCACCGTTTCCAGTTGCGGCAGGGTGTAACGCCGTTTGTGTTCGAGAAAGTCATCATGCCCGCTCCAGAGGAACTGGAATGCCGGAACCGTCATCAGGAAACGGCTGCCGGACGGGACTTTATCGACGTAAGCCTTGAGCAATCCAACGTCGTCATCGACATGCTCCAGGACGTCCATCAGGAGCACCAGATCGGCATCGACCGAGTCGATTGAACGACGGTAGTGCACCGGTTTCCCGGTGATTGTGGCGTCCGAGTCCGCCTCATAGCTGATGTCCACGCACCAGGCCTCACTGGCAGGTGTATGGCTCAGCAGATAATGGGAAAAGAACCCCGAACCAGCGCCTACATCAAGGATCTTGCGGTCCTCTGCGCCCTGGAGCAGTCGGATCATCGCCGCCGCTTTTGAACAGTAATACCAATGCTGCTCGATGCTTGAACCGAGGATGTCGGTTTCCTTGAGATCCATGGTCAGTCCTTGGCGTTGTAGACGCGACGCACCAGGAAAACCGGGCGGCGTTTTGATTCGATTGCCCAGGTACTCACCCAGCACCCCGATACCGATCAATTGCAGGCCACTCAGAAAAGTGACGGCAACTATCAACGATAGCGTAGCCCGGTACATTGATCCCGGTAAACAACGTCCGCAACACAATGAAAGTGGCGAACGAAAAAGAAACTGCGGCGGTTTTGGCCATCCAACGTACCGGCACATCAGCGTCAGTTGCACTGCCGAAAAGACTTTCCAACTATTAGAAACAAAAACCTGACAGCCAAAAAAACCACCTCCGCTATGCTTGCTTCGATGCGTCACATAGGCTGTCGCAATTAGATCAATCGCATGGAGCGAGCAGTATGTATTTTGAGATTTACAGGCAATCCCAAGGCACCCCAAGCACCGGAAAAGGACAATGGCGCTGGCGGTTGAGGGCGGGAAATCACGAGACAATCGCCAGCGGCGAATCCTACGTCAACAAGGCTGATTGCTTGCACGCGATTGGATTGATCATAGGCACGCAGGACGAAACCCCGGTGAAAGAAATATAAGACGCATCACCGCAAACCGGAATACCTGGAAAATCATCTACCCGTAGCGCCAACAGCTTGCTTTACAGCTCACCTGCCGAAAACGGCGGCGCTACGGGCTTACCCTGTTCCACATGGATTTCTGTTCCGCAGGTTAACGCCCTTGTTGTAGTGCGAGTCGGGCCTCAGCTCCGGCGCACCGCGCTGGTAATAACCCGTTCAATCAGTGCCTCAGCAATAGGCCTTCGTCCTGGTGTTGACCCAAGATTGGGCGCACCCCGCCCCTCACTTCGCGTTTAGCTATAGGCATAAGAAATTCCTAGAAGGCAGAACGCCGACGGCTCCCTACCATGCACCACGATCTGCAACACAGATCACAACTGACACTGGCCAGCGGGCATTCGACCCACGTGCCTTTGACATGCAGTTACTGGCGGAGAGCACCATGGAAAGAACAAAAAATACGGGGACTATGTATCCCCAGACCCTGGCAGTCGCAGTAGCAGTCGCACTGGCGAGCGCGCTACCGGCACATGCCGCAAACTTCAACATCGGGGAAATCGAGGGGAGTTTCGATTCGTCGCTGTCCATTGGCACCAGCTGGGGAATGAGTAATCCTGATCGCGCCTTCATCGGGGTGGCCAACGGTGGTACCGCTTCGTCGCGCACGTCCGACGATGGGCGACTGAACTTTCACAAGGGCGAGGCGTTCTCGAAGATTTTCAAGGGCGTTCACGACCTACAACTGAAATACGGTGATACCGGGGTATTTGTCCGTGGCAAGTACTGGTATGACTACGAACTCAAAGATGAGCATCATCACCTGTACGACATCGACGACAACCGCCGCGATCCCGCCGCCAAATCTTCGGGCGCGCAGTTTCTCGATGCCTTCGTGTACCACAACTACAGCATTGCCGATCTTCCCGGTAGCGTGCGTGCCGGCAAACAGGTGGTCAGCTGGGGCGAGAGCACCTTCATTGGCAACTCGATCAACAGCATCAATCCGGCCGACGTTGCCGCCCTGCGCCGTCCAGGGTCTGAGATCAAGGAAGGCCTTATCCCGGTCAACATGCTCTACGTCTCCCAGGGCGTGAGCGACAACCTCTCGGTCGAAGCCTTCTACCAACTGACGTGGCAAAAGACCGTACTGGACAATTGCGGCACATTCTTCGGAGGCGATATCGCGCCCCACGGCTGCGACAAGGGCATGACGGTCAACGGCAGCGACTTTGATCGCAATGCCCCGAGCTACGGCTATGTCCCGCGCCTAAATGACAAAGATGCCCGAGACAACGGCCAGTTCGGCGTGGCCCTGCGCTGGACAGTACCGGAGCTGAACGAAACCGAGTTTGGGTTCTACGCGTTGAATTACCACAGCCGTGCCCCGGAAGTCTCCTGGGTGACCGGTAAGGGCGCACTAAAGGATCCGGTCGGTGGGCTCATCGGCCAAGGGGGGGTCAGCACCGCGCGCTACTACCTTGAGTATCCGGAAGACATCCACCTGTACGGCATTAGCTTTGCCACCAACATCGGCACCACTGCGGTGTCCGGCGAGATCAGCTACCGGCCGAACATGCCGCTGTCGCTCAACGGCACTGACGTGTCCGCCGCCGCCACCCTGGGCGCTGCTGCGACCAATCCGAGGGTCAATGCCGGGCTGCCGATCTTTACCACCAACTGGGCCAGCTCCGCCTACGGTTCGGTGATCACAGGCTACAAGCGCATGCCCTACACCCAAGCCCAGATCACCGCGGTGCGCACCTTCGATCAGGTGCTGGGCGGCGATCGCCTGAGTCTGGTCGGTGAAGCCGGGGCAGCGCATATCAGCGACCTGGGCAATACCGACGGCTCGGACCTGCGCTTTGGCCGCAGCGGCGTCTACGGCAACGGTGAACTGGCCGATGCCGGTACTGCAGCCCTGCTCGGTGGTCTGTCCGGTAATCAGATCTGCAGGGCACTGAACTCGGCCAACCCCAGCCAGTGCACCGACAAGGGCTTCTACACGCCGTACTCCTGGGGCTACCGCCTGCGTGCCGTGCTGGAGTTCAACAATGCGTTCGCCGGGGTCAACCTCAAGCCCAACATGTCGTTCGCCCATGACGTCAACGGCAACGGGCCGACCTTCACCGAAGGCAACAAGGCCGTGAGCATCGGCGTGGACGCCGACTACCTGTCCAAATACACCGCCAGCCTGAGCTACACCGATTTCTTCGGCGGCGATTTCAACACCAACACCGATCGTGACTTCCTCGCCATCAGTTTCGGCGTGAGTTTCTAAGGCCCGCTGCCCATGAGGTTTACCATGACACACCAGCAACTGATGCAGATTGGCTGCTTCACCCTCAGCCTGATCGCCGGCCAGGTAATGGCCGCCGTCCCGGCCGACCAAGCGGCCCGCCTGGGCGCCGACTTGACCCCCGTCGGCGCTGAAAAAGCCGGTAATGCCAATGGCAGCATTCCGGCCTGGACCGGCGGGTTGCCGACCACCACTGGCAAGATGGACGCCGACGGTTTCCTCCCCGACCCGTTCGCCAGTGAAAAACCGCTTTTCATTATCACCGCCAAGACCGCCGAACAGTACAAAAGCAACCTGACGCCCGGCCAGCTGGCGATGTTCAGCCGCTACCCGGACACCTACCGTATCCCAGTCTACACAACACATCGAAGCGTCAACCTGCCGGAAAAAAGCCTGGCGGCGACCAAACTTAACGCCACCGAGACCACCTTGATCGAGGGCGGCAATGGCCTGGAGCACTACCTCCCCGGCGCCGTGCCCTTCCCTATTCCCAAGGACGGCCTGGAAGTCATCTGGAACCTGATCGGCCGCTACCGCGGCGAAAGCTTCAAACGCGTCGTTGTACAGGCTTCGCCGCAAACTAACGGAAACTTCACGCCCAACGTGGTCAAGCAGGAACTGGCCTTCCCCACCGGATTGAGTGATTACCAGCCTGAGGAGATGGCCAACATTCTCAGCTTCTACCGCGAAGAGTTCCTCTCCCCGGCGCGCATGGCCGGTAGCGTGTTGCTGGTGCATGACACCATTAACCAGGTCAAGGAGCCGCGCATGGCCTGGCAGTACAGCGCCGGCCAGCGCCGCGTTCGCCGTGCACCGCAGATTGCCTACGACAGCCCCGCGGCCGAAGGCATGCGTACCCTCGACGACTTCGATATGTTCAACGGCGCGCCGGATCGATTTAACTGGAAACTGGTCGGCAAGCAGGAGCTGTACATTCCCTACAACAGCTACCGTCTGGAATCGCCGAAACTCAAATACACCGACATCATTCAGCCCGGCCACATCAACCAGGACGACACCCGCTACGAACTGCACCGGGTCTGGCATTTGCAGGCCTCCCTCAAGCCCGGTGAACGCCATATCTATTCGCGTCGCGACATCTACATCGACGAGGACAGCTGGCAAGGAGCCGAGGCCGACGCCTACGATGGTCGCGGTGCGCTGTGGCGGGTGTCCGAAGGCCACGCCAGTTTTTTCTATGACGTGAAGGTGCCGTCCTTCGCCGCCGAAACCCACTACGACATCCTTTCCGGGCGCTATGCAGTGAACTCGCTGCGCAACGAAGAAAAAAACAGCTATGAATTCAACGTACCGGTCAGCCGCAAGGAATTCACCCCTTCTGCACTGCGCGTGACGGGTATTCGCTGAGTTTTTTTTGCTCCAGCAATCCTAAATTCGGTGGCCCATGGGCCGCCTTTTTTTGCGCACAAAAACGCCAAAACTAGTGATATAGATGCACGTTCGCTGCCAAACGGATCAAATTTTGCATTAAATTCAAACACTCACGTTCGAAGTCCAATGGAAATCCTATGAAGCTTCATCAGCTGCGCGCCCTTGTCTCCATCTGCGAAAGTGGCAGCATCCAGGAAGCCTCGCGCATATTGCACATCTCCCAGCCGGCGCTATCCAAGGGTATCAAAGAGCTGGAAGCCGAGCTCGGCGTGCCTTTGCTGATCCGTTCCAACCGCGGCATCACTGCCACCGAGTATGGCGAGCG
Organism: Pseudomonas sp. F220; assembly: GCF_057813935.1. NCBI lineage: Bacteria > Pseudomonadati > Pseudomonadota > Gammaproteobacteria > Pseudomonadales > Pseudomonadaceae > Pseudomonas > Pseudomonas sp. F220. Next base: position 6,710 of record NZ_JBVASJ010000021.1, on the reverse strand, counting down.
GCTGGTCAGGCGCGCCCGGTTGATCCTTGAAGAAGTGCGCCGGGCCAGCGACGAAATCGACACGCTCAAGGGCGTGATGGACGGCCAGTTGTCGATCGGTGTGTCACCGGTCACCCCAGGCGCGCAGTTCGTCAACAGCCTAAACCGTTACCGTAAGCGTTACCCCAAGGTGAAAATCCAGATCCACGAACTGCGCCCGTCCAAGTTGATGGAGGGGTTGCGTGAAGGCCTGCTCGACATGGCCTTGACATCCCTGCCCAAGGCGCGCAACACCGATGGTTTCCACTGGGTCGAGCTGTACGCGCAACCGACCGTACTGGCAGTGCGCAAGGGGCACCCGCTGCGTCATGCCACCTCCCTGACCCAGCTGCGCGAACAGGATTGGCTGCTGCAGGACTCGCTGGAGCAATCCAGGGTTGGGGGGATGTTCGAAGAGAACGGCATCGCCTGGCCGGAGAGCGTCATCGAATGCGCGTCGGTGGTGCTGTTCGCCGAACTCGCCGCTACAAGCGACGCGGTCAGCTATTGGTCGCTGCGCATTCTGGAGCACGCCCAGAAGCTGACGGAGGGCATGGATGTGCTGGACATCGTCGAGCCGGTGCCGCCCATGAACATCTCCCTGGTGTGCCGCGATCAGGAGCTGATGACTCGCGAGGCCAAAGCCCTGGCCGACGAGTTGATCTATGTGTACACCCGTCCCCAGACCGCCAAGGCAAGCGAATCACGCGCCATTGCTTGAGTCGCGCCACCGCCGTTTCCCTTCTTGATAACCAGCCCTGATAAGCATGCGCAGAGGTGATTATTCAGTTGCACAGGCCTGGGGCATGCTGCGGGCCCTCGTCACTGGATTGGACAAGACACCCCCATGAGTCAGCACGCATCGCCTCTGGTACCACAAATCCTGGCCTGGCAAGAAGAGTTCGCGCAGATCCGCCGGCAGATCCATCAGCACCCCGAGCTGGGCTTTGAAGAACACCAGACCAGCGAACGGGTGGCCGAACTACTGCGCGAGTGGGGCTACGACGTACACACCGGCGTGGGGGGGACCGGCGTGGTCGGCGTGCTGCGCAATGGTCATGGCGCGCGCTGCATCGGCATCCGCGCAGACATGGATGCCCTGCCGATCCTCGAAGAAAGTGGCGTGCCGTGGCAAAGCCTGCATAAAGGCACCATGCATGCCTGCGGGCACGACGGCCACACCGCGATTCTGCTGTGCACGGCTCGCTATCTGGCGCAGACCCGACAGTTTGACGGTACCGTCAATTTGATCTTCCAGCCCGCCGAGGAAACCCTCGGAGGCGCCAAGCGGATGATCGCCGACGGACTGTTCGAGCGTTTCCCCTGCGATGCTGTGTACGCGCTGCACAACATGCCGACTCTGCCAGTGGGCCTGTTCGTCACCCGGGTCGGCGCCATGAGCGCGTCTTCCGATATAGCCACCATCCGTCTCAACGGTGTCGGCGGTCACGGCGCCATGCCGCACAAGGCCAAGGATCCAGTGGTCGCGGCGGCGGAAGTGGTGCTGGCCCTGCAATCGATCGTGGCGCGCAATGTGCCCCCGGGCGAGATCGGGGTGATCACTGTCGGTTCGTTGCATGCGGGCGAGGCAGTCAATGTGATTCCCGATCACGCCACGATGAAACTCAGTGTGCGTGCCACCGATCCAGCCATCCGCGCCCTGTTGAAAAAACGCATTGGCGAAGTCGCCCATGGTGTGGCCGCCACCTACGATCTGGATCTGGACTACGCCTATGAAGAGCGCATTGGCGTGCTGATCAATACGCCCGCCGAAACGGCGCTGCTGCAACAAGTCACCCGCGACCTGCTGGGGCCCCAGAGCCTGCTTACCGAAGTGCCTAGCGGTTACCTTGGCAGCGAAGACTTTGCCTCGATGCTCGAGCACAAACCCGGCTGTTACATCGCCATGGGCAACGGCACCAGCGGCCCCCATGGCTGCATGGTGCATAACCCTGGCTACGACTTCAACGACGCTGCCATCCCCTACGGAGCCAGCCTTTGGGCGCGGCTAGTGGAAACCTACCTGCTGGTAGCCTGAACACGGCCGCTGTGAATTTTCCAGAAGGAACAAGAGCCCCCATGTCAATATCAGCCGCAAGATCCCGGAGCCTGGTCGTCGCCCTGCTGATGGCCGTGATGGTCATCAGCGTGCTCGACAAGACCATCTTCGCCTTCGCTGGCGTCCAGATCATTGATGAGTTGCAGCTCAGCCCGGAACAGTTCGGTTTCGTCGGCAGTGCGTTCTTCTTCCTGTATTCGATCTCCGGAATTCTCGTAGGCTTTCTCGCCAACCGTTTCCCCACCCGCTGGATTCTGACGGTGATGGCGCTGGTCTGGACCAGCGCGCAACTACTGGTGACCTTCGCCACCAGCCTCGCGGCGCTGACCGCCAGCCGCCTGCTGCTGGGTGCCGGTTGCGGGCCAGGAACGGCGGTGACCCAACATGCCAGTTTCAAATGGTACGGGCCATAGGAGCAGGTTTTACCAGCGTCGTTGATTCAGGTATCAATCATGCTTGGCGGCCTGTTCGGCGCGATCACCCTGCCGTTCGTCATCAACCACTTCGGCTGGCGATCGGCCTACCTGGCTCTAGCGGCGCTGAGCCTGGCCTGGGTACTGGCCTGGCTGCTATTCGGCGCCGAGGGTAACCACTGCGACGAGCAAAAAGCCACGCAGGCACCGGCCGAGGCGCCGCTCAAGTACCGTCACTTGCTGCTCAACCGCACCTTCTTGTGGATCTCACTGATGTGCTTCCTTGCCTACCTGCCCAACGCCCTGTCCTTCAGCTGGTTGACGGTGTACCTGCAAAAGGGCCTGGGACTAAGCCCTATGCAGACCGGCTACCTGATGTTTACCGCTACCTTCAGCATCATCGTGCTCAACCTGCTGGTGTCCGCGCTGTCGCAGCGCTTGCTCAAGCGCGGCGTCAGTCTGCAGCGCAGCCTGGTGCTGCCGCCCATGGCCTGCTGCGTCGTCGGCGGCCTGGCGCTCTGCGCCATGGGCACGCTGTTCACTGGCTTGCCTGCTAAATTGACGCTCTATGTGATTGGCGGGGTACTGCTCAACGCCGTGTTCGCCTTCGGCATGACCATCACATCGCACATTTCTCCGGCCCGCCAACGCGGGGCAATGCTGGCCATTCACGTTGGCAGCATGACCTTCTCGGGCATGCTTGCGCCATGGATGGTCGGCAAGCTTATTACGCTGTTCAACAACGACATCACCAGAGGCTTCGAAACGGCAGTGCATGGCATTGGACTAGCGACAGTGATCTGCGCGGTACTCGGGCTCTACGCCATCACCCCGGCGGCCACCCGCCGGCGCCTGCTAGCACGTTCGTCGACCAACCTTGAGGAGCCGATCAGAGCACTGTAACCGCGCAGTACCTGGTAGATCCACCCAGAACCCACCCGTTCCACCTACCCCCACAGCGCGCTGGCTGCGGCCTGCGCATGGTTTCCCTGCGCCCAGGTTTTACCGTCGAACGGCGGCAGCCCATTACTTATCAGGAACACTCCATGAACCTTTCAGTCTTTTCCGAAAGCTACGCACAGGCTCGCCAACAATTCCTCGACAGCTGCGCCCGCCGCAACCTGGCGGTGGAATCCTATACACATCCCCTCAAGGGCTGTGATCAGGAAACCTTGGCCATCGACGTCTGTAGAGCTGGCCCGGCTAACGCGCGCAACCTGATGGTAATCAGCAGTGGTTGTCATGGTATCGAAGGGTTCTGCGGCTCGGCCGTCCAGGTCGATCTATTGAACGATGACACCTGGGCCGCAATGATCGATCAGCCAGACCTGGCCGTGCTGTATGTGCACGCCCTGAACCCGTACGGGTTTTCCTGGCTACGCAGGGTGACCCACGAAAACGTCGACCTGAACCGCAACTTCCTGGACTTCGACCAGCCGCTGCCGGACAACCCGGGGTACCGAGCCATCGCTGAGCTACTGGTGCCCGCGCGCTGGCCGGCCAGCCTCGCCAGTACGATACAACTGATGCTGTTCGTCGCCCGCAAAGGGCGTAAGGCGCTGCAGTCGGCCATCTCCAGCGGCCAGCACAGCCACCCGGACGGGCTGTTCTTCAGCGGCACCGAGCCGACCTGGAGCAATCGGCAGATACGCGCCATCCTGCGCCAGCATGGGCAACAGTGCCAACGCATCGGATGGATCGACGTCCACACCGGGCTTGGTCCCCAGGGTGTCGGCGAGCGGATCTACAAAGGCCGCGACAATGCTCAGGATCACGCACGCGCGCGCGCCTGGTGGGGGGCCAAGGTTACCAACAATTTCGATGGCAGCTCCACCTCGGCCCAGCTCAACGGCACCTTGGACATGGCCGTGATGGAGGAATGTCCGCAGGCACAATACAACGGCCTGACCTTGGAGTACGGCACCCAACCTGGCGCCCAAGTACTCAATGCACTGCGCGCCGAACAGTGGTTACAGCGCAACCCCCAAACCGGCCAGGAACTTCACGCGCAGATCAAACAGCAGATACGCGAAGCCTTTTACGTACAAACCCCGGAATGGAAACGCAGTGTGCTGGAACAGGCCCGCGAAGTCTGTTGGCAAACGGTTGAGGGGATGCTTGGCAAGCGAGAACTGAAGGAGCCAGTTCCAGGTTGAAAGGTGTTCTTCAGGTGGGTTGTCGTAGGAATGCGGTCGTGATGAACTGGTCACTGTAATGCGCCAATACGGGGCATACCTACAGGGCGATCTCAATCAGGCCAGCCAAATGACGGCAGATACTGGACTCAACGATGCCAGTGGCCATTGAGACTACGCGCACCCACCGGACTTGTATCAGTGACGCAATCGTCGCGACTTTCGGGCAGCAATAAGCGAACCCAGCGATGAAATCCTCAGAAATCACAGCTGGGTTCGCTGAAGCCCTTTTATACACTCTGCATCACTTAGCGACGCTCTTACAGCTTTTAGTCCTGAGGCTGCTCAGGGAAGGCGTGTAGAGCAATAATACTGATGACAAGACAACTAGACAGATACCAAGCGGGGGCCATTGGATTTCCCGTGACACTGATTAGCCAAGTGACGGTGAGTTGAGCAAAGCCACCAAAAATCGTCACACCCAGACTGTACACAATAGCCAGACCACTAACCCTGATAGCACGAGGGAAGCCCTCGAGCAGGAGCAACGTACCGGCGGGAGCAATCAACGACTTGAGCATCACCACCACCCCAACGACAACTAAAATGACCGGCAACGATGGGTGTTCCTGAAATAACAGAAATGCTGGATAGATGATCACTAAAAGCAGGATCGACAGGAACATTATTAGCGGTTTACGCAAGCGCATGCGGTCGGCAAGGATGCCGCCGAGCGGCGCGAATACGAGCATGATTGCACCCGACAAACAAGACGAAAGGAATGATGTCTGTGCTGACAGGCCCAAGGTCTTGATCATGTAGGACGGCATGTAGAACACCATAATGTACATGGTTGAAGTACCGCCGATCATCATGCCGATACCCAGCAGCACACGCTTCCAGTGCCCTAAGATCAGATCTCGGAAGGCACTATGCTGACGCTCTTCTTGGGTATGGGTCTCTTCTAAATGGCGACGAATAAACAGGCCAACTGGGCCGATTGACAAACCAAGTAAAAACGGCACACGCCAACCCCAGCTTTCCAACGAAGCAGGCGATAGTTTAGTGGACAGGAGAGTGGCAAAGAGCGCACCAGCCAAGGCGGCAACGCCTTGGCTGGCCAACTGAAAGCTGACCCGATAACCACGCCCATGATTGCTGCCGGATTCCATCAGCAGCGTAGTAGCGGCACCAACTTCGCCTCCTGCTGAAAAACCTTGAACCATCCGCCCGGCAAGAATTAACAAGGGGGCCGCAATGCCGATCTGCGCATAGGTTGGGGCTAGGCCGATCAACGCGGTACCCAAAGTCATCAATATGATGGTCAAGGTCAGTGCAGCCTTGCGTCCATGCCGATCCGCATAGTTGCCAATCAATATTGCACCGATAGGACGGGTGATAAAGCCCACACCAAAGGTAGCTAACGACATCATCAGGGATGTGTATTCGCCTTCCGCCGGAAAAAACAGCTTGCCGATCAGCAATGCGAAAAAACTGTAAATGGTAAAATCGAATAACTCTAGCCCGTTACCTAGTGAGGTGGCGATGATCAGTCGCCGCTGCTTCCCGACTCTGACGGTAGGAGTTGTCGCCGGGGTAGACGCTGCATTTATTATCGTTATGTCGTTCATTTTGCTCGCGCACTCAGCAATTGTTTGAATATAGATCAATCTTTTTTCAAGTAGTGCTCTACCAAGTTGGCCCAGTAACTAGCTCCAACTGGCAAGGCTTCATCGTTAAAGTCATAACCCGGGTTGTGGTTCATGCAACCGCCAAATTCGCCCACACCATTACCGAGAGCCACGTAACAACCCGGTACTTTTTCCAGCATCCAGGAAAAGTCCTCCCCTCCCATGTTTTGCATGTTCCTAGGCGGTGTGAAGATGTTTTTCTCGCCCACTTGGGCGAGGATGACTGCACGCGCAATCGCTGTTTCTTTCTCGGTATTCACCAGCACGCTAGTGTCCTGTCTCTTAAATAAGTTTCTAGCCTGAGCTATGCTTCTGTGGTCAGTCAGTACTTGGAGTGATCACATGAACTCTCAGGACATCGTGCTCAGTGAAGACGAACAAATTGAACTGAGTC